>NZ_JBSFWU010000004.1:0-147033 GCF_053594995.1 Streptomyces sp. NPDC002536 | reverse complement strand
ATCTCGGGCGTGCCCGCCCCGGCCGTCGGGGCCGTCGGTGACGACCCCGGGGTAGTGCGTCGGCTGCAGGCCGTCGGTGGCTGGTCGCGCAGTTCCCCGCGCCCCTGACGGGGCGCTAACACGAACCGGCGGGAAAGAACTGATGGCCCCGGCAGGGCTGCCGGGGCCATCAGTTCTTTCCGTGCAGTCAGGTCAGTGCGCGTCGGCAGGGGCCAGCGGACTTCACCACCCGTCCACGAGCAGCTCTTCCATCTGCATCTCTTCGATGGTCACCGAAGCCACCTCCCTCCGGGTCGGTCGTCGCGCAGAAGGCGGACACCCCACGTCACTTGCCCGCGCGGGCCTTTCGACGGTTGCCCAGGACGACCGCACCCGCACCGACGACCAGCAGAACCGCGGCACCGATGCCCGCCGCGACGGTGGTGGCGCTGGCTCCGGTGGTCGCGAGGTCGCCGCCGGGGGCCTTGCCGGAGCCGCCGCCCGCGGTGCCGGCGGAGGGTGAGGCGTCGGGGCTCGAAGTGGCGGGTGCTGCCGGGGCGGAGGGCTTGCCGTCGGTGCCGCCCGTGGTGCCCTGGGCGACGGTGCGGCAGTCCAGGACACCCTGGAAACGGCGCTCCTCACCGCCCGGCAGCGTCACTTTGATGTCGTAGGTCTGCTTGTCGGCGACCGGGACCGGGACGGTCACGGAGCCGCCCGCCTTGGCGGTGTGCTGCTTGCCGGCGACCGAGAAGGTGTACTCCGTGCCGCCCTTGTTGGTGGCCGTGATGTCCACGGTGCCCTTGTCGCAGTTCTGTCGCGCCTCGACGGAGGGGACGGCGGCCTTGGCGTCTGCCGACCAGTTCGCGGAGGCCGCGGCGGTGACGGTGCTGCTGGTGGAGCCGGCCAGGATCATGGTCTGGCTGGACCTGTTCTGCCCGATGCCGGTGAACACCCGTCCCACCGGGACCGTGGCGGTGGCCTCGGCGCGCAGCTTGGCGGTCCCGGCGGCGGTTCCGTCGGGCACGTCGACGTACAGGCGTGTGCCGTTGGAGGCGGTGGTGACCGCCTTGCCGTCGGCGTCAACCAGTTTGACGTCCTTCTCCCGGGAGGTCAGCCCCACGCGGACGCCGGAAGCGGAGGTGGTGACGGTGAGCGGCCCCAGCTTCTCGCCGCTCTTGCCCGAGACGGCGGGCTTGTCGAACGCGAGAGAGGCGCGGGGCTCCTGCAGGGGCTCGGCCGCCTTCTCCAGGTACTTGGCGAGCTTGTCGGCCGCCGGGTCCTTGGCGCGGGTCTCGATGTGGTCGGAGAACCGCCAGATCGCGGCCTGGGTGCCGGCGGCGGCCTGCTCCTTGGTGAGCGGCCCGGTGCCCGCCGCCTTGCCGAGTGCGGCGAGGTCCTTCAGCTGCGGGTAGGAGTTCTGCAGGATCCAGTTGATCCTTCCGGCGTCGCGGTTGTCGTGGAGCGAGCTCTGCTTCCAGGGCGTCTCCTGGTAACGGGCCTGCGGCTGGGTGGGGTTGAAGACGTCGATGCAGTACGTCTGCAGCGTGCCCGTTCCCGCGACGTCCAGGTCGAACAGGCCTGCCTGCACCTGCTCCGGGCGCCCGTTGCGCTTGAGTTCCACCGTGCCCGATGCCGCGAGGCCCTTGAGGGTCGCGGTGGCTCCGGCACTCTCGCCGGTCGGGCCGTCGTTGCCGTCCGCCGCCCCCGGCGCCGCGGCGGCGAGCACTCCTGCCGCCGCGAGCACCGTCGCGACGAGGCTCCGGCGCATGACGGCACCCGCACCAGCCTCCCGGCTGTGTGCACGGAACATGAATTGTCCTTCCGGGCGAGGCGGACGGGGGCACGCCTCGCGTTGGTCTCGATCCGACATCAGGTTCCCCGAACCGGGACGCAAGCTAGCCCGGATCCGCGGGAGTTAAAGGATCCGTAAAGTTGACTGTATGTCAGTCGATGGTTGATACCCGTTCGCCGCCGAGGAGGGAGCGGGGGCGGCCCGTCGGCCGACCGGTCAACCTCTGTTGCGGATGTGTCAACTTTCGGCTCTTCGGCGGAGGCTGCGGGCACTGCGATCGTCGTGATCACCTGCAGCGAGAATCCATGAGGGTCCACATGAAGTCAGCCATGCGTCCCTGTGCTCCCGAGCGTTCCCGGACCGCGGCCGACGGCCGCGGTCCGGCCCCCGTGCGTCGGCCGCGCCGGCTGTACCTGGGAGACCGGCAGCAGGGCGGCGGGCGTCCCGAGCCGTACTACGTGGACGCGGTCATGCTGGCGCCCGGCATCGCCTGCACCGAGGAACCGCTGGAGTCGGTGACGGGCGGCGCCGCCCAGCCGTACTGGCAGCGCCGGCACGACGGTGCGCCCGACACGTGGCTGACGACCAAGGCCCTGCAGAGGACCGTGCTGCCGGTCGCCGAGGCGCTGCGCCGGGCCCGGGGGCGGGAGAAGGATCGCCGGCCCGCAGGCGGGCTGTCCTTCACCGGGTACGCGGCGCAGCTGGTGGACCAGCTGGGGCAGGTGCCCAGTGGCAGGGCTCTGACAGCCGCGGTGCCCAAGCTGCTGCCCGTACCGACCCCCCTGGGCGGAGGGCACGACGGCGGCTTCCGCGAGCTCGATCCCGCGGGCGGGCCGCCCCGGCCCGCCGGGGACATCCGGGTGCTGATCGCCAACGCGGGCCGCGACATCCGCTCGACGGCCGTGGTGCCACAGGACGCGGAGGGGGCACGGGACGGCCGCGGCAGCTGTGCCGTCATCGGCCTGCCGTACGCCACCGTGCTCCAACTCGGCGGCGTCACCGACGCGTTCCTGTGGAGCCCCGTGGTCATGCTGGCGAGCCTGCTGTGCCACGCCACCCACATGCTGGCCGGGGCGTACGACACGTCCCCCGTCACGGTGCCGCGGACACTGACGCCGGGCGCCTTCGGCACGTACGCGACCACACGCAGCGCCGCCGTCGCGCTGGGCGACGAGACGGCGCTGCGGCACGCGCTGCTGGGCGCCTCGGGCGTCTCCTTCCTGCACGCGGACGCCTTCCTCCAACTGCCGGCCTTCGAGGCGGCCTCGCGCACCGCCCGCGCCTTCCGCGACGCCCTCCCCGCGGAGGCGGCCGGCCTGGCGAAGGCGTACGACGAGACGGCCGTGACCCGCAACACGGTGTGGCGCCTCAACGAGGCAGCCATCGCCCGGGAGTTCGGCTACGAGCCGCGCAAGAGCCACGAGCAGTCGGGGCAGCGGGACTATTCGCAGCGCACCCTGCTGGTCGAGCCGAGGGAACTGGTGAGGGACAAGAACCTGGTCGACAGCCCGTACTCGGCGTGGGTGAAGGGCAAGGTCGGCGCGCCGCACGCGTTCTCCGGACTGAAGGACTCCTGGGAGCGGTGGTGGGAGAGCGCGATGTACCTCGACTACCTGTTCACCCCCGTCAAGGCCACGGTGAACGCCGTCACGGGCGGGGCCGTTCCGGGCGTCGTGGTGAATCCGGTGAAGAACCTGTACCGGCTGGCCAACACCGGGCGCATGGTGTGCCATTACGCCGGTGCGGAGAAGCCGGCTCCGGTGGACAAGGCGCCGCTGCACGCCGCCGAGGAGACGCTCAACCACCTGCCCGTCCGCTACGACGCGCACGCGCAGGCCGTCGACACCGCCTCGGTCGACCGGCTGCTGCAGGCCGTGCGGGACGTCAAGGACGCTCAGGCCGTCGTCGCGGGCGGGCTGCCGCCCGCGTACATGCGCGAGCGGCGTCTGCGCACGCCGGGCGAGGCCGCCGGCTGGGCGGCGGAGAAGGTCGTGGTGCCGGCCGTGCTGGAGATGACGCCGTACGTGAGCACGGCCGCCACGGGCCTGCGTATCGCTGCGCCGCACGTGGTTGCGGCGGTGCCGCGCGAGCGGCGGGACGCCGCGCGCCGGCTCGTCAGAGAGGCGTACTTACGTAGCTGACGTTACGTCATTTCTCTTGCCAGCCATGCCTCATGACACCGAAAGGGCCTCCGTGACCCTCGACGTCCCTGTCCCCCACCGCTCCTCCACCCACCTGCTCACGGCGCTGAACGGCGTCGAGATCGCCGAGGACCGGCATGCCGCCTATGTCCTGGGGCACCGGATCACAGGCGGCTCGCCCGAGGAGTTCCGGCGCAGGCTCGCCGTCGCGCTGCACGCGCTCCTGCACGCCGGGCACTCCGCGCCGACGCTTCCTCCGGAGCCGCCGCGCGCCGATCCCGCGTACGAGACGGCCCTCGCCGGGGCCGTGCCGGACGGCTGCCGGATCGTGCCGGGCACCTCGCCCGGCTGGGTAACGGCGTGCGGCTCGCGGGCGCAGGAGCCGGGCGGCGAGATGCTGCGCGTGTACGTCCACCTCACGGATCCGGTGCTCGCGCCGACGGTCTGGGGTTCCGTCCTTCGGGCGCTGGAGGCGGAAGCGGGCGTGCCGTTCGGCGTCCGGGTCCTCGCGGATCCCGGCCACCTTCCGCGGCGGGATGCGTTGACGGTCCGGCTGTCCGCCGCAGACCGGCACGCCGCCGGTGCCGTCGCGGCGGCCCTGTGGGGACTGCCCGGGGTCGGTGCCTCGGTGTCCCGGTTCGCGGAGCCGCTCGGGGCGGGGGTGGCGGCGGCTTGGGAACCCGCGGGGCCCCGGCCGGACTTCGGCCGGCACCGGGCGGAGGTGGTGGCGGAGGCGCTGGGGACTGCACCCGTGGGTGCCGATCTGCCGCATGTCCTGGCGCGGGCGTGCCGCCGGGCGGACATCGACCCGACGGCTCTTGCGCGCAATCTGTCTTCACCGTCCAACGAACCGTCCCTCGAAAGGACCGGCGTCCGTGACGCATGAGTTGTTGCCGAAGCCGAAGCCGAAGCAATCGTCCGCGGTGCCGTCGCGGACGGCCGCCGGGCCGCAGGCCGGTGCGGCCTCCGCCACTCCCGTGTCAGCGTCGCTGGCGGACCTACAGTTGCGTCAACTGGCCCGGGCCGCGGTCAAGAAGGAGCGGCACGCGGAGGAGCGGGAGCGCCGGCGCGCGGCCCGGTCGGCGCCGCGGCGCTGGGTGGACGCGCTGCTGGAGCGGGTGCGGCGAGGGCTGGGGATATCGGATCCCCCGCGGGAGGCGGGTCCGCTGCCCGGTGGGGAGATCGGGCGGATGCTCGCGCTGGACGACGCGCAGGCGGCCGACCCGGCGGCCGCGGTACGGGCGGGGCTGCTCAAGGCCGTGGCAGCGCAGGGCGGCGTGGAGGCGTACCGGACGGCGGCCGAGGGGCGTGCGGCCGGCTGGCGCACCGAGGCGCGTGAACGCGACCACGACAAGGGGCTGTTGGAGTACTTGCCGCCGGGGCTGCAGCCGCGGCGTGCCCGTGTCGCGCGGCGCAGGCGCAAGGCGGACGTGGAGCATCTGGGCCGCCTCGCCGACCAGTTGACGGCGACGCTGCCGCAGCTGGACACGCTGACGGACGACGAGAAGGACTACGTGGCGGGCTCGGCCGTCGCGGCCGCTGCCCGGCAGGCGGTGGGTGCGGGGACGGGCCTCGACCTGGCGGGCCACTCCGTCGAGGCCGTCCGTGCGGCCGAACGTCTGCTGGCCAAGGCGGCGGGCGCCACGTCCGGGAAGGCGGAGGCCGCACAGGCCGGTGCCGTGCACGGGGCCGTCCGGGACTGGCTGCACGAGCGCGAGGCCCGGGCCTTCGCCGCGTCCCTGGCCGGCGTGCCGGAGCAGGAGCTCGCCGCGCACGTGGAGCGGCTGGCGGGGTTGCGGGATGATCCGCTGTCGCGGCGCCTGTGGGAGACGGCGGTGGGCTGCCGGGCCCAGCACGCCGCCGCACGCTCCGGCGACGTCCAGGAGTTCCTGGTGCGTCACCAGGACCGGCTGGCGCGCAAGCGGGCCGCGATGCCGCTGCGGGTGTTCCACCGGGGCAGCGCGGGCAGGAAGCTGGAGCAGCTGGAGGCCGAGGCCCTGTTCCTCACCGGTCGGGACAACCTGCGCACGGTCTTCGCGCTGCAGTATCTGCTGCCGTTCACCGGTGCGCACGCGCTGGAGACCCAGCAGAAGCTGGCCGCGGAGCTGCCGGACTTCCTGCGGGCCCGGATCGCCGACGTGCACGGCTTCCATCCGGAGGAGCGGCTGGAGGAGTTGCTGTCGCGGGTGGAGGACGAGAAACGCATCCGCACGGTGCGGGACATGATCCCGGGCCGGGGCCGGGACGGTGCGAACGCCCTGTTCCGGGAGGAGCAGGCAAAGCACCTGGCGCAGGCGGAGGAGTTCACGCGGGCCGTGCGGAAGGCAGAGAGGGCCCGTACCCGCGGAGGCCTTCTGTCCCTCGCCTCGTGCTTCGGCGGGGGCGTCCCGGACGACGAGTTCGACGCCTTCCGCAAACAGGGGCAGGACCTGGCCAAGCAGGCGTCCGGCCTGGCGGCGGACTATGCGGCCTACGAGCGCGTGCTCAACACCCCGGCCTATGCGGGGCGGTTCGCCCCTGCCGAGCACGTCCACGTCTGGAAGGAACGGCTCGGGGCCGGCAGCTGATCACGCACCGGCCGCGGGCGTTCCGGTCGTGGGCGACCGGCGGGGGACGCGTGACGTTCTCGACCATGGTTTCCCTATCGCGTTGACGCCCCGCCAGGACAGTTTGAGCATGAGCAGGTCAATTTCGCGGAACCAGCGGAAAGGACCTCACACCAGCATGGGCAAGAGAGCAACAACCACCCGACTGCGCCAGTTGGTTGCCGTAATCGGCGCCGCACTGCTGATACCGCTCGGCGTCAGCAGCACCGCCTCCGCCGCGCCGGCCGGCTCCGGCGGCGGCCACAGGGCCATCGAACTCGGCTCGCCGGAGCCGCTGCGCACCGTGACGAAGACCGACGCGGCCGCCGCCGGCGATCTGGACTGCCGGCCGGGCGAGTCCGTCCTCACCCGCACCCAGTCCTGCTCGTACCGGAGAATTCCGGTCGAGTACACCGTCGACAAGGTGCCGGAAGGCACCGCCACCCTGTGGGCCAAGTCCACCGCAACGCTGGATCCGCGCAACCGGTACGCCTGGCACCAGACGGTCACTCTGCGCCTGACCGACCCCACCACGTGGGCCGGGTTCGCCACGAACGGCTCGGTGGGCTTCGACTGCGGCCACTGCCAGGTGCCCGCATCCGGCGAGCGCTACCTGTTCCCGGGCCTCACCGTCACCTACCAGTTCACCGTGACCTCGCCGGGCCGCGCCCTGGTGAGCGACAGCATCCGCCCGTACGCCACACTGTCGGCGCCCCGGCACGACAAGGGCTCGGCCGTCATCGGCTCGACGTTCCGGCCGCGGTGCGACAACACCCCGCGGATCACTCCGCAGACCACCGGCGGCTGCGTCTACCCGGACGTGCCCGCGCTGTACAAGATCGACGTGACCAACGCACGTGTGGCCGCGGTCGGCTGGCACGTGCTGTGGGCGCAGCGGAACCTGAAGCACCCGTGGGGCGTGGTGAACAGCCGCTACCCGCTGCACCGCACCTTCGACACCACGCTGCAGCGGAACAACCGTGACGTGGCCTGCGGCACCGGCGTGCACCGCCCGCCGAACCGGCCCGATCTGTCCTGCGACGAGTATCCCTTTGCCCAGACGTACGAGGGTGCCAGCCGGAACCCTGACTACAGCTGCCACTTCCTGAACGCTCAGGCCAACTCGCGTGAGGGTTCGGTGCGCAAGGCCGATCTGAACGGGCAACGTGTGCTGGAGAACGACGCGTTCTATGTGCAGGTCGTCAACGTGCCGAAGGCGAAGCCGAACCTCGGCGAGGCGGGCCCGTACGGCCCCGTCGGCTGCGGTCACGACTGACCGGCTCACCGCAGGAGGGTCGCACCCACCAAGGGGTGCGGCCCTCCGTCGTCGACGCGTTCATGAAAAGGTGACGTCATGCCCTCTCTGATCCGCCAAACCTTCGCAACCGTGGTCGTGGACGCCTCCACGGTCGATCTGGCCGGGGACGAACTGGTGGTGGAGTTCGAGCCGGAGTGGACCGGCAACGGCCTGGTCGAGGCCGACCCGGCGGGGGACGGCGCCCGCATCCTGTGCGGGCAGGAGATCGGCACCGTCGCCGTCACCGCCCAGCTGTGGGACGGCGCGCCGCCCCCGGCCGACGACCTCGACACCTGGCAGGACGCCGCCGAGGTCTCCGTCGCATGGCGTTCGCCGTTCATCGACTTCGGCACGACCGGCGAGGGCGACGACCCCGCGCACCGCCTCGGCCTGCCCGGCCCGGGAACCTACCGGCTGCGGGTGCACGGGCGGCACCGCGACGACGGCGATCCCCGGGGGGACGACGAGCCGATGGAGGAATACCTGATCCAGGTCTGGAACGTCGGTCGCACACCGCAGAGTTGATCACTGCCCTCGTCCGTCACGGGCGGCGCGCGACACGCTTCACGTGCGTGCCGCGCTCTTGGCCGTGCGATACCAGTCGGGGGAGCTGAGAAGGGTGCTGTCGGGCATGTAATCGAGGGGGTCGAGTCCGGTGACGGAGCCGAACTCGCCCGTCGCTCCGCTGGCGGTCCTGAAGTCCTGGTACTTGATGAGCTTGCGTGTGGTGCTGTCCGCGTACTTCTTGGCCCAGTTCGCCTCCAGGTCGACGATGGGACCGTCGAGCCCCCGCATGCCCTTGTTGCCGAACTGTCCGGCGGACAGGTCGAACACCCAGCGTTGGCTGTTGCGCTCGCCGAGAACGACGTAGTGGTTGGCGTAGGTGCGCTGGTCAACGTTGTCCCAGATTCCCATGCCCCGGAACTTGATGTTGGTGTAGCCGTTGTTGCGCATGTACGAGGCGACGGGGTTCATCAGCGCCTCGCACTTGCCCGCCGGATTCTCGATCAGCTGGCCGATGGTCTTGCCGCTGATACCCGAGCTGTAATTCAGGACTCCTGTACGGGCGTTGTTCTGGAGGGCGGCCTCCTCGGCGTTCAGGGCGGTGGAGGTGACACCCGAGCGTCCTGTCTCGATACGGAACTCCGGCGCGCTCGTGTCCGCATACACCCTCACCCGCCGGCCGTCCGAGAGCCGGATTCCATCGTCCGCGAAGTTCAGGACGTCATCGCCGATCATGTTCATTTTGGTGAATCCCGGCGACAGGGACCCCTTCAGGCCCGCGTTGTTGATCCCCGCCATCTGCCCGTCGCCCATGCTCAGCATGGCGTGGATCATCTTTCTCTGTCCGCCTTCCTGCACCACGAAGGCAACCCGGTGGCCCGGCCCGAGCCGGGTCAGGCTCTGGGCATTCTTGATCTCCTTGCCCGCGCCGCCGAGGAAAGCACGGAAGTTCGTCGCCCGGGTGGCCCCGAGGGCCAGCGCTTCCTGCCTGGTGATGATCCCGGCCATCTCCTGCAACCTGATGACGGCATCCCAGCACACGGCCCCGCCCTTCGCCATGGTGCGCGTGAACGCCGCGCTGTCGGCGCCGGCCGCGGCGATCCTGGCGGCCCGTGCCCGGGGCGGCAGCTTCAGCAGCGCCACCTTGTTCCGCGCCGCTCTCATGGTGTTGCGCACTGTGTGCGCGGCGGCCGAGGCGCTGTGCCGGTGGACGGACAGACCCTTCAACGCCTTTCCCGCGAAGGCGAGATCGAGGACGGCACCGCCCACCGCCAGCATTCTGCCGAGCTCGGCATCCTCCATGGCCTGGCGGTAGACGTCGCCGCGGTCGGCGTTGTCCGCGATGGTCTCGTCGTAGTGGGCCGAGGCGAATCCGAAGCCCACCCCGGCGCCCAGGGACACCGCGGCCCCGACGCCGCCCGCCGCCCCGACCGTCACGGGAATGGTGACCAGGCTCAGCGCGATCATGAGGTCGCGCTTGAACATGGCGTCGTGATCCGCTTCGTGCTCGGCCGCCGTGTAGACCAGGCCGTCGAGGTTGGACATGACCCTGCTCTTGGCGACCTGCCAGAGTTCGTGGTGCGTGGAGCCCGACTGCCGGAAGGACAGCCGGGGGACGACGGGTTGAGGCTGCGTGTAGGTCCATGGGGCCTGATAGGTCCGTACGGCCTTGATCGGTTTGAAGTCCGAGGACCGTGCCGCATCGTTCTCGAATCGCGACAGATGCTTGCGTATGAAGTTCTCGTAGGCGCTCGATTCGTCTTTGGTCCTCCACAGGTAGTGCTCGCCCGTTTCGACCGACACGAGCAACTGGTGATCCCCGTGGCCGACGGCGACCACGCCGGGAACCACCTTGTCCCGGAACACCACCAGGCTCTCCTTGCGTTCCCCGGAGAGCCACGCCGCCGCGAGCAGTTTGGCGAGGTGCCCCGAGTCGGCGAAGATCCGCGCCATGGCGCCCCTGAGCCGGTTCTGCGAGAATTCCGTGAACGACTTCTTGAACTCCTCGCTCCCGAGGAGGCTTTCGGCGTCCGCCGCTGCCCGTGCGGCGATTCCCGCCCGGACCTGTCTGCCCTTGAGGGCATCCGCGAGCGGCTGCGGCATGCCCGTCGGAGGAATGAGGTCGACGGCGCCGCGTGTCCCCATCACCTGGGGGTTCTTGCGCTGCGGCTCGCCGAGTGCGAGCTCTCTCGTGGTGACCGTCCACCGGATGTCGAACCGACCGCCGTTCATCAACAGGGTGTCGGGCCGCAGAGCGGGCTTGGCCACGGCGGTCCACAGACCGTCGAGGTCCACGGTCTTGGCGGCGGCCGAGCCGCTCACCTTCTCCAGGACCTCCCTGGTGATCGTGTCCAGGTACTCCTGGCGCGCGGTCTCCCTCCTCTCCAGGGAGTCGGCGCCCCGCGCCAATCCCCTGAAGACCGTGTCCGTGCCACCGGTCCAGTCCTCGGCCTGGGCATCGGTCAGGGAACCCAGGGAGCCGTCGTGGCCCGCCACCGCGGACCGCCGCTGCCGGGAGCGTACGGGTGCCGCGTCCGCGCCCGGCACCCGCAGGGGATCCCACTCCGGTGTCCAGTCCCACACAGCCTGTGCAGTGCCGGCGAGCCAGGTCCCCACACCCTGCCCGGAGGGAGCGGACCCCTGCCGGAGCCGGGTGTCCGCTGCCGCAACGGGGTCGAGCGCTGTCGGTTCCGTCGAGTCGTCCGGTGTTCTCCCGTCGCCCGAGAACACCGGACGTCCCGGTCCGTCGATCCGCGGCGGCCGGGCATCGGGGGCCGTCAGCCTGTCGAGGCTGCCGATGCCGTTGCCCTGTGCCCACAGGATGAGCAGCAACTGCTGCCCGTATGTCAGCCCGCGCTGCGGGGTATGCCGGGCGTTCCTCATCATCTGCTGCGTGAGGCGCCTGTCCCGTTTGCGTTCCGAGCGCTTGCCGCCCCTCGCGCCGCCGGGTTGTCCCTTCAGATTCCGGTACTGGTCCCGGTGGCTGTACTCCTGAGGCATGCGTGTCCCAGCGTGTGTGTCAAGGGCCGCCCGGTCGCGGGCAGCCCTGAGGGCGTTCTTGATCAAGGCGAAGGTACCGATGGCACGGCAGGAACCGCCGTACATCGGCTGTCGACAAAAGTTGGACAAAAGTTGACATCTAGCCTTACCCAATGGGGCTCGGCCCGAGCCACGAGGTGCCCATGCCATGGAGCAGAGGCACCTCTCGGCATCAAGTCACCTCGGAGAAGGGCTACTTGCCCACAGTCCACTCCTTGGTGTACTGGGCGACAGCCTTGGAGAAGTCGTACTTCTGCTGCTTGGTGCCACTGCACGTGGGCTCGAAGCTCACGGCCCCGTTCCTGCACTCCTGGTCACGGCCGACGGACCACATGGAGAGCATCCCGATGTTCTTGTCGGCGGCGAACTTCTCGATCTTCTTCATGTCGGTGACGGTGACGACGCCCTTGTCCCCGGCACCCTGCCCGCCGTCGCCGTTGTTCTTGCCGATGTTGGGTGTGATGCCGACCATGCGCCACAGCTCGGCATCGGACTTGTCCGGGAAGAAGTCCTTGAGCTGCCGGTGGAGATGTTCCCCGGCCATGATGACGGCGTCGCCGTACTTGCCCATGTCGGGGACGGACTGGCCCATCATCATGGCCATCACGTTGACGACGTCGACCTTCGTACCCGCGTCGGTGAAAGACTTGAGCACGTTCTTGCCGTCCTGGACCAGGCCGGTGGCCAGGCTGGGGAGGGTGAGGGAGACGTGCAGTGCCTTGCCGTTCCTCTTCGCGTTGTCCTGGAGGATCTTCACGGCTTCGGCACGCCGCTTGTTGGCGGCGGTGTTCGTCTGGACGGATCCCTCGACATCGAAGTCGATCTTGTTGATGTCGTAGCGGTCGATGATGCCCTGGTAGGCCTTCGCCAGCTCCTGGGCGGACTTGTGGTCGACCGCGAGCTCGTGGCCGTTCTCGCCGCCGAACGAGACGGCGACGTCGCCACCGGTCCTGCGCAGTTCGGCGATCTGCCGGGCCATGTGCTGGGTCGGCGTGAGGGAGTCGCTGCCCCAGCGCGGCAGGCCCTTGCCCTGGGTGTCGCCGACGACGAAGCCGAGGACGAACTGCTTGATGCCGGTGTCCTTGGAGATCTGTGCGAGGTCCGGTGTCGGGTAGGCGGCTGCGTCGACGAAGGGGCTGGCACCGCGCCAGGCCGCGGCCGGCCTGCCCGCGTCGACCGGGGGGCGGCCGTCGGGGCCGGGCTGGGTGGTGGCGACGGAGATCTTCGCGGAGGCACCGGCCTTCAGCGGTCCCTTGCCCGTCAGGAGCAGGCGCTTGAGCTCCTTCTGCGCCGTGGCCGAGGCGTCGCCCCAGGAGTCACCGGGCTGGAGCCAGGCTTCGAGGCCGTAGGCGGCGGACCAGGAGGGGAGATCACGGGTACCGGTGTTGGTGACGGTGAAGTCGAGCTGACCGGAGGTGCCCCAGTCCTTGAACTCCGCGCTCAGCTTCATGGCCTTGTCGGACACCCACGTCTCACCGGGCTTCATCCCTCCCGGATCGGGCGTGGGCGGCTTCGTCGGGTCCGGGGTGGGAGTCTTGCTGGGGTCCGGGGTCGGCGGCCTGCTCGGGTCGGGGTCGGGCGTCGGTGTGCTGCCGCCTTCCTTCCAGGAGGCGCCCTGGACGTCGACGGGCTGGCCGTCGAGCGTGAAGCCGGTCAGCTCGTACGTGCTCTGCTTGCCCGCGAGGTCGACGCCGAAGGTGAACTCGCCGCCCTGGTAGGTGTCCGCGGTGACCGTCACGTGCTTGCCGGAGATGCTGGTCCTGCCCGTGTAGATCTGGGGGACCGCACCGTTCGGGACGTCGAACTCCAGCTTCCAGCCGGGCTTGGCACCGGGGATCGTGACGCTGCCGCTGAGCCACCACTTGGTGCCGGTGAGCTTGACCTGCACCGCCTGGGCGGAGGAGGCATCGGTGAAGGCGTCGGTGGCGAAGACCGTGGCGGGGACGAGGAGTCCGCAGGTCACCACGCCGGTGGCGACGGCTATGGCCGTGCGCTTGCGCATCTGCATGTGCTGGTGTCGCTTTCGGGTGCGAGGGGTTGGGTTGAGGTGGGGTGGAGTGGTTCGGGCGGGGGTCAGCGGCGGGAGGCCCGCCGACGCAGAGCCGCCACGCTCACGCAGGCGGCGCCGAGGGTGGTGACCGCGAGGGCGAGCAGTACGAGCGTGGTGCTCTGCCCGCCGCCGGTGGCGGCGAGATTCCCGTGTGCCGGGGAGGCGGAGGGGCTCGGTCCGGAGGGAGCATCGGACTGCGTGCGGTTCCCGGACTCCGAGGACCCGGCGGGGGGCTGCGGCCGGCGGTGCTGTGCCGGGCTCGACGCGGAGGCCGGCGGGGTCGGCCGGCCGGACGTACCGGACTTCTCCGGAGCAGGAGCAGGAGCGGCCGAACCGCCGCCCCCGGCACCGGGCAGACAGCCGGAGAAGGGCATCCGGTGCGTCTCCGCGCCCGGCACGGACGTCAACTCCCTGGCGATGACGGCTCCGTCGACGTGGCCGGGCCCCGTCGAACGGCCGCCGAGCTCGACAGCCGCGTCGGGGGCGAGGATCGTGCCCGGCCAGGACGCCTCGTTCTTCTTCAGCGACGTGGCCTGCGGAAAGTTCCACAGCAGCCCGGAACGGATCTCCTTGAACTTCGCCGAACCGGCCCCGTAGTCGTCGAGGACGAACTTCTGCGTCTGCGGGTCCCAGATCTCCACGCCGTGCAGGGAGGCGGCACCCATGTCGTACGACCTGCCGAGCACGTTGACCAGGGTGGTGGAGCCCGAGGGCACCTTGAGGGAGATACGGGATACCTTCTGCAGATCGGCGGCCCGGACGGTGAAGACGTTGAGGCGCTCGTCCTTGCCGGTGAGCTGCACGGCCTTGCCGCCCTCGGACGGGGTCACCGTGCCGTTGGCCTGCTGGGCCGCCCAGGACACGGAGGAGGCGCGCAGCGCGGTGAACTCCTTGCGGAAGTCGACGGGCGAGGCCCCCTTGGCGTGCGGCCCGTCGACCGCGAAGCCGCCGGGACGGCTGGCGTCCTTCAGCTTGCCGTAGACGCCCGCACCCTTGGAGATCACGACCTGATTGGCCGTCAACTGTCCGTCGACGACGAGGGACTTGCCGCCGGGCAGGGCCGCCAGGTCCTTGGCGGAGAGCTTGCTGCCGACGGAGAAGCCCTGCCCGCTGCCGCCGTCGCCGAAGCGAGCGTCGCCGCCGACGGCCACCGCGCCCTCGGTGTCGGCATACCGGGTGGCGTCGCCCTCCACGAATTCGGCGTACTTCGCGGCTTCTCCGAGGGGGTTGCTGCCGCACTGCGGATCCGCTGCCGCCGGCGCGGCAGGCGCCAGGGCGAGCGAGGCGACGGCACCGGCGGTGGCGAGGACAGCGGACGTGCGCATACGGCAACTCCCGGTCGAGCAGGGCGAGTAGGGGGGTGGGGATGGTGATGGGAAAGACCTTTCATCACCCTTGATCACGACGTCAATCCGCCCGATTCCCATGAATTCGGGCAAATTTCCATTAAATTCCTTAAGTGGACCTTATGGAGTGACGCACTTCACCCGGCGGACTGTCGGGGGCACGAACGGTGGCCCCCGTCCCGCCTCCCAGGGCCTGTCCGGCGGATCTTCACGCCCTGAAGGGGCGCGGGGAACTGCGCGACAAGCCACGACGCGCCCGCAGTCGAAGTACTCGGGGCTTCGCCCCGGCCTCCTGGGGTCGTGCGTCGGCCGCAGGCCGCCGGTGGCCGGTCGCGCCCACGCGGCGGAGCAGCACATGTGACGGCACCGCGCCCCTGACGGGCGCGAAGATCCGCCGGACAGGCCCTAGCGAGGTCCCCCCGTCCGCGTCCGCACACCACGGCGGCCGCGCGGGGCACGGGTAAGATGGGAACGGCGGCTTCCCCGGGAGGTGTTCGCATCGCGGGGAATGCGCATGCTGATCTCCGTGCCGCCGAGGACGGAGCGGCCGATGGAGATGTCCCCGCCGGCCGACTCGGCGAGGCGGCGGACGATGTCGAGGCCGAGACCCGTGGAGCCGTGACGAGCGCCGTCGTTGCCGCGTCGCAGGGCCGTTTCCGGTTCGGCGATGCCTTCACCCGCGTCGGAGACCAGCAGGATGGCGCTGTCCTCGCCCCGGTGCACATCGACCGCGAAGGCGGTGCCCGGCGGGGTGTGCCGGAAGACGTTGCCGAGCATCACGTCGAGCGCGGAAGCCAGTTCGGCGCGGGGCACGGGCAGCTGCACGGGCTCCGCGACTCCCGCCAGCCGGGTCTCGCGCTCCTCGTCCTCGGCCAGCACGGACCAGAACTCCATGCGTTCACGGACCACTTCGGCCGCGTCGCAGCCCGTGATCTCCACGGCCGGCCCCTGGGTCCGGGGCCGGTGTTCGCGTGCGGTGCGGATGATCGTGTCGACCTCGTGCTCCAGCTGCTCCACGGCTGCCCTGGTCTGTTCGGCGGCCGGTCCCCCGCCCAGGGATGCCGCGTTCAGACGCAGTACGGTCAGCGGGGTGCGCAGCCGGTGGGAGAGATCGGCCGCCAGCTCGCGCTCGCTCTCCAGCAGTTCCACGACCTGGCCCGCCATGGAGTTGAACGCCACGGCCGCGGAGCGCAGTTCTGCCGGCCCTTCTTCCCGCACGCGTTCGCCGAGCCTGCCCTCGCCCAGGCTCCGCGCGGCGCGCGCGAGCCGCTCGGCCGACCGGACCAGACGGCGGCCGAGCCGGTCGGCGACGGCCACGGCGCCGACGAGCAGGGCGCCCGCGACACCGGCGAGCACCAGCCAGGCGGTGCGCACGCCCGCTCCGGTCTCGCCCTTGGGCACGAACACCTCGACGACGGCCATCCGCCCGGCTTCCAGGGCGATGGGCTGAAGGACCGCCCAGCCGCCCTTCACAGCCGCCCGTGACAACTGCCCGTGGTGACAGGCTGTTCGGACGTCCTCGGCACGGGCCCGGCTCTCGCCCAGATCCTGGGTGCCGCCGGGCGTGCCCGGACGGCCGGGCAGATGCACCGCCATGCGCCGCTGGGCGCCGGACCGGGTGGAGGCGATCGCCCGCTCCAGCTGCTGCCGGTCGGTGGTGACGGTGAGGACGGGGCCGATCGTGGCGGCCTGCCGTTCGGCGTTGGTGAACGCCTTGTTGCGAGCCATGTCCTTCACGGCGGCGCCCAAGGGCACAGCGAACGCGGCCACGACCATGACGGTCACGGCCAGGCAGACGCGTATCAGTGCCCACCTCACGGACCGTGGACCGCCGTGCCCGCGGGGAGGGCCGGCGGTTCGAGCTTGATGCCCACGCCCCGGACAGTGTGCAGATAGCGCGGCCGGGCGGCCGTCTCGCCGAGTTTCCGGCGCAGCCAGGACAGATGGACATCGACGGTCTGGTCGTCGCCGTACGCCTGCTGCCACACCTCGCTCAGCAGGGTGCGGCGGGAGACCACCACGCCGGGCCGCCGGGCGAGGAAGGCCAGCAGGTCGAATTCGCGGCGGGTCAGGTCGAGGACGTTCCCGTCGAGCGCCGCTTTCCGGCGCGAGACGTCGATGCTGAGGCCACCGACGCGGACCGGCCCGTCGTACGGCCCGTTCCCGCCGCCGCGGGGCGGTGGCGTGTATTGCGTACGGCGCAGCACGGCGCCGAGACGCGCGGAAAGCTGCTCCACCGAGAAGGGTTTGGTGAGATAGTCGTCGGCACCGCTGTTGAGCAGCCGGACGATTTCGGCCTCGTCGTCGCGCGCGGTCGCGATGATCACGGGAATGTCGGTGACGCCTCGCATCATCTTCAGCGCCTCGGCCCCGTCGAGGTCGGGCAGGCCCAGGTCGAGAATGACGACGTCCAGGAATTGGGCAGCCACTTCCCGTAGCGCCTCCAGTGCCGTGCCGACGCCGCGAACCGCGTGGTGTGCTTCGGAGAGATGACGGATGAGTGCCGAGCGCACCGCCGGATCGTCTTCGACTACGAGCACGCTTGCCATGGCCGGAAGTGTACGGCACATTTCACCGGTGACGTTCGGCTGCAACCGCGGTGGGTGAATGCTCAATTCACTGCCGAGGGCGACGGATTACCTGCGGTCACAGCAGGGTGGATATTCTGGTGGAATGCGACGAGGATTCCTGCGCGGTTCGGCCTGGCTGCTGGCCATGGGGGCTGCTGTCGCCGTGTCCTGGTGGGGCATCCGCGGGGTGATGTCGGAGACGCTGGGAGATCCGCCGCACGCACTGGTCATCGACGGGAAGGACACGTCCTCGGAGGAGGACGCCCACGCGCCGGGCACACCGCCCGCCGCCCCGGGGCCGTCCCCTTCGGCCGCCCCGCCGTCCCTCGACCGCTCGACAGACCCCTCCCCGCGCATGCCGGGTGGCAGTGGCCCGGGCTCTCCCTCCCGAACTCCTGGTTCCGGTACGTCGCCCCGCACCTCCCCCGCACCGCCGAGCCAGGGGGCGCAGGGCGGTACCGTCAAACCCGTGGACGTCGCCGGCGGCCACGTCGTCTTCGGCATCGGCTCCTCTTCGGCGACGCTCGTCTCCGCGACGCCGGCCGCCGGCTGGCAGATGCAGACGTGGGACCAGAGCGCTCAGGGATGGATCCGGGTGACCTTCACCAAGGGGTCGCGGGAGGTCTCGGTGTTCTGCACGTGGCACGACCATCCGCCGATGGTCGAGACTCAGGGGGAGTAACACCCGCCCGCTCCGGAGCAATACGGGAGGCGGGAGGCACCGGGCGAACAGCAGCCGCACCGACAAGGGACTTTCGACCCGGTCCTTGTGGATGATGTCGTGTCAGGCTTCGGACGACCCACCGGATCGCAATCATGAGGCGGTACCTCATGCCCGAAAGCGGACTCGTCACTCAGCTGCACAGGAATCAGCCCAACCGGCGGCCCGTCCGGTCCTCCGGTTTCACACCCCCGTCCGCACCGCTCACCCACGCTCCGGCCGCAGCGCCGGCGCACGGCGCCGGCGGGCTCTTCGCCGGACAGCAGGAGAAAATCCGCCGCCGCCACCACGAGGCCCGGTTCGCCGCACTGCGCAGCAAAGGCGCACACATCGTGGAGGCGATGGGCGAGCCGCTGCCGACGGGCAGTCAGGTGCTGCGGCTGGGGATGGCCCCGACCCTCTTCGAGATGGTGCACGCCGCTCTGCCGCACCCCCTGCAGAGCAGGAAGAACTACGAAGTCCTCGCCCAGGAGCTCACCGGCGAGCGGCTGGCAAAGCACGGCGCGAGCTTCATCGGCGCAGGGGAACACGTGCTGCCGCAGCTGGAGGGCAGCAACGCGACGTGGCACTACCGGTGCCGGGTGCGGGTGTCGCTGGCCCTGGCGGACAAGCCGTCCCGTAGCACCCCGATAGCGGCGGGCATGAGCCACTCCAGCACGGCCAACAGCGCGCTGACGTACAGTCACGGCCTCACCACCGGTGCCACGTTCTCCGCCGGGGGCATCGCCGGCACACAGATGGGCCTGCTGCAGCCCGGCGGCACCGGCTCCGCCACGGTCGGGTACAAACACGAGACCGCGAAGGGCTTCAGCCGGACCCTCGGGCACGACCGCTCCGACACCTTCACCTACCCCGAAGGCGCCACGGTCATCGACACCCGGGCCCGGCTGAGCATCAGGATCGACTGGGACAAGCGGTCCCGGACCCTGGCCCTGTGGGCCCGGGGCCAGAACCACAAGGAGCTCACGATGGACGGGCTGGGCTGGTCCAGCTCCGACGGCACGAGCGCGCAACTCCTCGATTTCGCCGAGATCTTCAGCAACGTGCCGGTCACGTACGCGGTACCCAGCGCGCTTTCGGGGCCGAGCGTCGCGGAAGCGGGCACGAACACCCGCTCCGAGGGCGAGATCTGGGTCTGACAAGACCCCGGGCCGACCGAACTCCGGCCGGGGTGCGGACTCTCCTGTCACCAAAAGTTGATCCCGCCCTGGCCGTCGGTTGACAAATTCGCCGACAACTCCCTTTGTGCGCCGATTTGTTTGACACTGCAACCGCGCCTTGACGATGATCAAAACCAGAATCCACGGCCGGAACCGGCAATGAGCCAGTCGTGCGGCAAGAGAAGTGTCTCCAGCCCCGACGGATGGTCGCCGCTCCCTCCTGTTCCCGTGCAGGAGAACAGCGCCGATCCGCACAACGGATTCCCCCATCGGGACAACTCGTATGAAGGAGAGCTGGATGGCAAACTATCTGTCTCCCGGAGTGTTCGTCGAAGAGACCGCAGGCGGCTCCCGGCCGGTCGAGGGTGTGGCCACGGCGGTCGCGGCCTTCGTCGGCTTCGCGGAGCAGGGGCCGCTGAACGAGCCGGTCCGGATCACCAACTGGAGCCAGTACACGAAGACGTTCGGCGACTTCACCGAGGGCTCCTACCTGGCGCACTCGGTCTACGGCTACTTCACCAACGGCGGCGGCACCTGTTACGTCGTACGGGTCGGTGGACAGCCCGCGGGCACGGACGCCACCGGAGGCGCGCAGTCCGTGAGCACTGCCGCGCCGGCACAGGTGCTCGGCGGCTTCAAGGTGGCGGCGCTGCCGGCCGCTGCGGGCCGGGACATCGCGGTCGACGTGCAGCGCAGGCCGGGCGACCCCAAGGCGAAGCGGTCCGCCGCGAGCGCCGCCGACAAGCCCAGGACGGGCAAGGACGGAACGCCGGAGGCCGCTGCGGAGGACCTGTTCTCCTTCACCGTGAAGGTGGACGGTGTCACCGCCGAGTCCTTCGACGTCTCGGCCGAGAAGTCCTCGGCCTCGTACGTGGTGACGCAGGTCAAGGAGCGCTCGAAGTTCGTGTTCGTGGAGGAGAGTGCGGCCGGTGCCGCCCTGGCGCTGCCGGAGTCCTCCACCCTGGCGCTGCCTGCCGCTCCTGCCGCCGGCGCGGCCGGGGAGGCCACTGCGGTCAGGGATGTGGTCGGCCGCTATGTCGGCAAGGTCGACGACCGTTCCGGCCTGTCGGGCCTGGAGGCTATCGACGACGTCACCATGGTCGCCGCCCCCGACCTGATGGCTGCCCACCAGAGGGGCAGTGTCAGCCGTGAGCAGGTCAAGGCCATCCAGCTGGCCATGATCAACCACTGCGAGAACATGGCCAACCGCATGGCCATCCTCGACCCGCTGCCGGACATGGGCCCCTCCGAGGTCTACGAGTGGCGGCAGAACGAAGCGGGCTTCGACTCCAAGTACGCGGCCCTGTACTACCCGTGGATCCAGGTCGCCGACCCGGTCAGCGGCAAGGGCTTCCTCATGCCGCCCTCCGGTCACGTCGCCGGCCTGTGGGCGCGCAACGACGAGGCGCGCGGCGTGCACAAGGCTCCGGCCAACGAGGTGGTGCGCGGCGCCCTCGACCTGGGTGTCCAGGTCACCAAGGGTGAGCAGGAGCAGCTGAACCCGGCGGGCATCAACTGCATCCGCAGCTTCCCCGGCCGCGGCATCCGCATCTGGGGCGCCCGCACCCTCTCCAGCGACCCCGCGTGGCGCTACCTGAATGTCCGACGCCTCTTCAACTACCTGGAGGAGTCGATCTACCTGGGCTCGCAGTGGGCGGTCTTCGAGCCCAACGAGGAGCGGCTGTGGTCGACGATCCGCCGCAACGTCGCAGCCTTCCTGACCAACGAATGGCGCAGCGGCGCTCTCTTCGGCGCCACGCCGGAGGAGGCATTCTACGTCAAGTGCGACGCGGAGACCAACCCGCCGGAGGTCATCGACTCCGGCCAGGTCATCTGCGAGATCGGCGTCGCCCCGGTCAAGCCGGCCGAATTCGTGGTCTTCCGGATCTCCCAGGAGTCCGCATCCGGCGAAGCGGGCTGACCAGCAGCCTTTCTGCCCTTCCCGTTCATCTCCCTCACCCATAGACAGGAGTCACCATGGCCGACATGACCTCTATCGGAAGCCTTGTCCTCGCGAAGGACTTCACCGTCCAGATCGACGGAATCCAACTCACCATGATCAAGGAGGTCTCCGGGCTGGAGAGCAAGGTGGAGGTCACCAAGGAGATCGTCAACACCCCCGACGGGAAGCAGCTGCACATCTCCGTGCCCGGTGTAATGCAGCTGCCCTCCGTCACGGTCGTCCGTCAGGGATCGGCCGACAAGGTGATCGCCGACTGGTACAAGCAGTGCCTCCAGGACAAGACGGACGCGAAGAAGAAGAACGTCACGATCACCGAGCACACCAGCGACCAGTCGGCGAAGAAGGAACACGTCCTCACCGGCTGCTGGGTGTCCAGCTACAACACCGGCCAGCTGAGCTCCTCGGGCTCGGGCGGCAAGGACGAGACCTTCGTCTTCGAGTGTGACGGCTACGAAATCAAGTGAGGCGCGGGCGCGTAACCGATTGGGACTCCTCGGCAGCACAGGCGTCGTCATCGGCCAACGCACCGGCCCCGTCCGCGGAGAGCGCAGGCTCGCACAGCGAGCCTGCCTCTCTGCGCACCGAGTTCCCCTTCACATTGCCACGCGGCTATGTGGACCACCGGGGAGTGGTGCACCGGGAAGGTGTGATGCGCCTCGCCACGGCACGCGATGAACTCCTGCCGCTCAGCGACATGCGCGTACGGGAGAATCCCGCATATCTGTCCGTGGTGCTGCTCGGCCGCCTGATCACCCGATTGGGCACACTGAGCGATGTCGACGCGGGAATCGTGGAGCAACTGTTCGCTGCCGACCTGGCATTCCTGCAGAAGTTCTACGAGAAGATCAACACGGACGGCTCCTCGCTGGCCACGACCGTGTGCCCCAACTGCACCCACGAGTTCGATGTGGACATGGGGAGCCGCCTGGGGGAATGACA
The DNA here is from genome assembly GCF_053594995.1 of Streptomyces sp. NPDC002536. Taxonomy (NCBI): domain Bacteria; kingdom Bacillati; phylum Actinomycetota; class Actinomycetes; order Kitasatosporales; family Streptomycetaceae; genus Streptomyces; species Streptomyces sp. NPDC002536. The sequence goes on along the minus strand of NZ_JBSFWU010000004.1, from coordinate 124,947 downwards.
ACGTACGCGGCAGAAGATCTGCGTTCCGAGCTCGCGTACATCGCCTACCACTTCCACTGGCCGCACGACCAGCTGCTCGACATGGACCACATCGAGCGGCGTTCGTGGATCAGCCAGATCACCAGCATCAACCAGCGTCTTGCAGAAGGGACTTGACAGACATGCTCGACCGGATCATCCGCACCGTCGGCCGCCGTGCGGTGGCCTGGTCCGGCGCGGAGACCGCGAATGCCGCCGAGGCGGCGCGCGCGGTTCCCGGGGCGGGCGTGGTCCCAGGTGTGCCTGCGGTTCCCCGGGCGGGGGCCGCCGATGCCGCCGTGCCGAATGCTGGCATGCAAGGCGTCGTCGACGACGTGGCGGAGGCATCCGGTGCGCAAGCGGATCGCGGTGCAGATGCCCGTGCCGTCACATGGGCTGTCGCGGAGACGGCAGCCCATGTGACGGCGCGGGTTCCGGTGGTGCTGCCGGAGACGTTCCGCCCTGTCGCGGCCGACGGGTTGACGCCGGTCACCGATGGGCAGCGGACGACGGAGCGGCTGACGGCATTCCGCGACCACCGGCTCAGCGGTGAGCTGACCACTCTGATCGACACGGAGGCACCGCTGGTGTTCCGCGTGCGGGCAGGGCTGTGGGACACGACGGGGCTGCCTGCCCGCCGCCCGGTGTCCGAGCTGTACTGGCGGTCTGCCGAGGAGACGGTGCCCGAGGAGGCGGCCGAGGCCGAAGATGACGCCGAGGCCGTTCCGAGTGCACCCGTGCCGCCCGTCGAGCGCCGGACGGATGCCACTGAGCTCCCTCACAGTCCTCGGCCCGGCCGCCGTGCCGAGAGCTCCCCACGACTCCGTCGTTCCCCGGGGCACGACTCCCATGCCCTGACGACGCTCCGGGGAACGGCGGTTCCGGACGACAACCGCGATGCGGGCTCGCGGCCCGCGGACCCGGCACCCGCCGCCGGGTCTGCCCCGCAGGCCGGCGCCCAGGACACTCCGGGGCGAGCTGCGCCGCGGGACGGAAGCACGGCGGCTCCCGACGGCAAGCGTGCGACGCGCCCGAAGACGGAGACCGGGAACGCGGATCCGGAAGCGGGGCCCGCACCCCACACCGACGCACCGGACACCCCGGACCGGGCCGCGCCCCGCGACAAGAGCACAGCGGTCCAGGGCAACAAGCGCCTGACGCACCCGAAGGCGGAAGCCGGGCGCACGGGTTCGACAACGGAGGCCGCCCTCCACACCGGCACACCTCATGCTGCAGGCTCCTCCAAGTCCCCGTCCCCCGCCACGGCAACAGCTCAGGGCGACAAGCAGCGCTCACTCGGCTCCCCCCTGCAGGCATCACACGCACCAGGCGACTCAAAGCCCCATGGCAGCAGGCCTGTTGCAGACGTACCGGCAACCTCGGCCGTGCCCGCTCGGCCTTCCAGCACCACATCGAACGCTCCGGAGGCGGCCCCGTCGTGGGCGAAGGCGAAGGCCACGGTCCCCGGTGACACCGACACGGAGGCCGAGCACGCGGGAGGGACACAGGGAAGCCCGACGGCTCCGGGCGACGAGCGCGACGCGCACGGCACCACGGGGACCCCGGTATCCTTCTCCGGCTCCGCGCCCGCCGCAACGCACGCGGACGGTCGGCCCGTTGCGCCGGGCGGCAGCACATCGATCACGGCCAGGACCGCCGTGCGAGGACGTACGTCCGACGTCCCCGACCGAGCCACGCCCTCTCCCCGGACAGGCACAGCACCCCAGGGCCGGGAGCACCCCGCGCTCGGCGACGACGCGGACCCTGCGCACACGTACGAAGCACGGAGCACGGCAGCTGCCGGCCTTCAGGCATCCGCAGCGACGCCCGTCCTGCCGGCCCGCACACCGGATGCCCCCGGCACGCCGGAGGTCCCCTGCCGTACCACGTCCCCCGCCGAGACCGACGCCACCGGTCCCGCCCTCGAGCACACCGCACACGACGGGGACACGGCCTCGTCACCTTCAGCCGGACCGATCCCGCCGATCAGCAGCCCGGACACCCCGCGCGGCACCGCCTCCTCGCCGGTCGGCGAACACTCGGCGCAGTCGGCGGACTTCACGGAAGAATTGCTCTCCGACGCCGGTGACGGGCAGCCCACCGAGCGCGACACGGCCGGTACCGACGGGGCACCGGGCACGGCCTCTTCGGCCATCCCCCGTCGGCCGGAGACGTCACGGGAGCAGACCGGTCCGGTGCGTCTCTCGCGTACCGGCCGCCCGGCAGCCGACATGGGCCGGCCCCGCCCCGACACGCACGGTGCGCCCTCGGACCCCCGGGCACCGGAAGCCGATTCCGCACACGCTGCCGACCTGCCCGCTCCCCCGGCACCGCTCCGCACCACGGACCGCGGCCCGGAGCCGACCCCGTCCGCCGGCCCGCAGGGCACGGCCGCCTCCCGTGCCCGGATGCAGCCCCGCTCCGAGCCGGTGGCGGCCCCCGGCAGCCGCCATGGCCGGCGGCCGCGGCCGGCAGCCGATGCATCGGTTCCCTCGGCCACGGGTACCGAGGAACACGGCCGAATCACGACGGCTCCGGCTCCCGGACATCTCCCCCCGGCCACTACCGGAGGCGACCCGGGACAGACCGAACGGCACCGTACACCTCACCCGGGCCCGGCAACCCCCGCCGGGTACAACGGCGTTCCCTTCGGCGACCCGGTGACCGGAGAGCCGGGGCCCCGCGGTACACAGGGCACGAGCACGTCGCGGGCTTCGGATCCGGTACGCATCGCTCCGCGCACGGCAGGCAACCCACTCGGCGCAACTCCGGTACAGGGCAGCGACGTTCCTACGGCAAACGAACATCTCCCGCGCACGGCCGCACCGCAGGGCAGCAGGACCGACGATGCCGCTGCGGCCGCGGACGCGCCCGTCAGCGAGTCGTCGACGGCCGGCGCTCCTCACGGGACCAACGACATCGCCCCCGCCGACGACATACAGGACTGTGACGCGGTCGCACCGCCCGCGGCGCGCACCGCTGAGCTCCCCGCACGCTCGCTGCGCGCCACCGATTCCGCCGGTGAGGACCGTACCCCTGTCACGGTGGGCGGCCAGGCCGTGCCTGTCCGCATTGCCCGGACGGGAACCCTCGCCCTGGAACAGCCTCCCCTCGCCGGGCGCCCTGGCGCTCCCGTGGATCACAGCAGTGAGCCCGGTCTTCCTGACGACGGGCGGAAGTTCCGGCTTTCCCGGCGCCGTACGGCCGCCGCCCGCTCTGCGGACCCGGCCGCCGACGCGATCCTCCCGCCCCTCGACGGGGACGGACCCCACTCGCGCGAGGCCGCCGAACCGCACGACGGCACGCTCGTACGCATGCACTCCGGCGAACCGTCCCCGGTACGTACGGACCTGTCTCCCGGCCGGTCCCGGAACACGGCGGCGCACGACCAACAGCTGCTCGCTGCCCCGGCCCTGAATGATCCGGCCGTACCGGGCCCCGCACAGGCAGGGAAGCACCCCACGCCCCCTGCGACCGCACTCGCCCGCGAGCAGACAACCGGCGCCCCGGCGACCGGTCACGCCGTGCCCCTGCAGGTGTACGGTCCCGCGCACCCCGCCCCGGAGCACCTCCCGCTCGCCGAACGACCCGGGCACCGCAGGGCCGACCTGTCGCACACCCCCGCCGGAGGTCGGCAGGACGGCCACGCATACCCGTCAGCCGACAACGAACTCGGTTCGGCCTCCGGCGATTTGACGCCCGCCCGCCAGGACCCGGCGCCCGCGGCCCAGGTGCACCCGGACCGTCCCGCCGACGCGCCGTCCCTCACGCACGGCGAGACCGCGACGACGGAAGAGCCCGACACCCACCGTGGGCGGCCCGGCCTGCCCGACGTCCGAGTGCTTCACGAACGGGACCACACCGACGCCAGGCAGGGCCGCACCACGTCTGCTCCCGACGAGCCGAGCACCACCGGCACCGACCGACACCCCGCCGCACCCATCGCCCGCAAGCCGGAGGACACCGACGCCGGGCAACGCCCCACCGCACCCGGACACCACGAGCACAACGCAGACCGAGCCGACCGGCGCCCCACCGCGCCCACCCCTCATGAGCAGTGCGCCGAGGAAACCGGCCGGCTCCCCGCTGCAGCACCCGCGTCCCACGGACCGGACCGTGACGACGCCGACACCGACACCGACGCCACGGGACGCCCTGCCCGGCCCGTTCCCCCCACCCGTACCGACCGCAGCACAGCCGCACTGCAGCAGACCACGGACCGGACCGCCGACACCGCGCACCCCCACGCCCAGCGCCCCGTCACCAGCCGGCAGAGTGGCAGCACCACACCTGCCGGAGCAGCGGCACCGATGTCCCTGCCCACGCGAAAGGCGGCCGAGCACAGGCCCCTGGGAACAGCCCGGCGTGAGGCACACAACAGCCGGCCCCCCGCCCAGCGCCCGGCCAACGGTGACCCCGAAGAGTTCCACGCCCCCGCGCCCCTCCGCGAACCCGGCGCCGTCCACAGCCCCGCCCTGCCCAGCCCACAGCCTCTGCCTGCGTCCCCCGCGCCCTCGTCCGCAGACGCCGGACCGGCCCACGCGACCACCTTTCACACCGAGGCGGATCCCGGAACTCCTCGGCACAACAAGCCGGTTGCCGCCGAGCCGTCCCCGTCTCCTGCCGCGCAGCCGCGCACACCTCACGACACCACTCACCACGACGCCACCCACCCGGCCGAGCCGCACGTCACCCCGCACGCTCTCACCGCCGACAACGCCGCCCCTCCCCACCGGGCAAGCCGTCGCCGGACAGCTCGTCTCTCCGTCCCCGAGGCGCCGCCCCCCTCCCACCGGACCCTGGCGCCGCTCCTCTTCCCCCTGCGCGCGACCGCCGACGACCGCCCACGGCCCGAGCCCACGGCCTTCTCCCGCCCCGCCGATCCGCTCCAAGCCGACTGCGGGCACCCCGTGTTCCGCCGCATCGCTGCGCACGCGCCCGAGTCGGGCGGTCAGAACACGGGCATCCCTGCGGCGGTCCTCGGCGGCGGCGCCGCCGAGAGCGCCGTGCCCGCGACCGACTGGGGCATCCCGCAAGCAGTTCTGCGCAAGGAATGGCAGGACATCACGAGAAACGGAGGCACAGGCCGTGCCCCTTGAGACCAACGTGACGCCCATCAACCAGTTCTCGCTGTCGATCGACGGCAAGGATCTCGGCCTCTTCACCCGCTGCAGAGGACTCGCGCTGTCCGTGGAGGTGGACGAGTTCGCCGAAGGAGGCGTCAACGATTCCCTGATCCACCTCAACACCCGGATCAGGTATGCACCGCTGGTCGTGACCCGGCCCGTGAGCAGGGCCCCGGTGGACCTGTGCCAGTGGGTCCAGGAATCGGTGCGCAAACCGTCCTTGTCCACAGGGCAGATCGCCTGCCTCAGCGGCAAGGAGGAAGTGGCCAAGTGGGAGCTGCGCAACGTGATGCCCGTGGCCTGGCGAGGGCCGACCCTGGACGCGGCGGGCGGCGCGGCTGCCATGGAGGAGATCGAGTTCGTCCATGGCGGGTTCTTCCGCAAGGCATAGCTCCTGCACCGCACTTCCACCCCGCCCCTTCAACCCGTACAACAACCGACCTCGAAAGGAGGGCACATGCCGCAGGAACAGATGATCAAAGCCACTCTTGAGGTCTATGCACCGCCGATCGGCGGCCAGGAAGGTCCTGGCAGGCGCATGGGTGACCCGGTCAAGTTCCAGTTCAACCCGGCGGAACTCTCCCTGGTCAAGGAGACGTCCTGGGCGCGGCACTCCTCACGCCTCGCACCGAACGCCTCCGCACCCGAGTTCCTCGGCGGCCGGCCCGGCGTCCTCACCATGACCGTCGTCCTGGACAAATCAAAACCGGATGACGCATCCGTGGATGCACGGGTCGGCACGCTCCTCAAGTGCTGCCGGCCGGAGGAGAACAGCCTCCGCAACAACCAGGCGTCGCCGCCTTGGGTCAGGTTCAGCTGGGGGCACTGCGAGACGGCACGGTTCTATGCGGTCATGAGGCGGCTCGCGGTCCGGTTCACCCGCTTCTCGAGCGACGGCCACCCCCTGCGCGCCGTGTGCGAGCTCACCCTGGAAGAGATCGGCGAATGAGTGCGCCGGGCCGGGGACACGCGCCGGGGTCGCCTTCGTCACGCCAGTTCAGCGTGGTGGTGCGGGGGGACTCCCTGCAGTCCATCGCGGCGCGCAGTACGGGCCGTGCGGCCGACTGGCGACTGATCGCCCAGCTCAATGGCATCGACGACCCGTCGAAGGTGCGGCCGGGAACGGTGCTGGTCCTGCCGAACGCCACGGACCCCTGACCGTCCCGAGGCCACCCGGCCCCCTCTGCTCCCCCCTCACACATAAGGAACCGACATGACAGGGCGTCACGCCACCGGGCTGATCGTCAAGGCCGGAAGCCACACTTTGCGTGGCGCCGCCTTGGCGTGGGCAGTCGTGCAGGAGAACAGCCACACGTCGGCCACGGCCGAGATCGGCATCCGGGACCCGCACAACGCGTCACTGCTGGCCGAGGCGGGCGTCACCCTGGGCAGCACACTTTGGCTGACCTCGGTGACCGCCGACGGCAAACACCCCCTCTTCGAGGGCGAGGTCACCGACTGTGAGGCCAGGGCCAGCTCGGACGGGGGCGGCACATCCGGGGCCGGCGGGGTGTTCACCGTCATCCGGGCCAAGGACCGTTCCCACCGGCTGCGCCGGGGCTACCGGGTCGCCTCCTACGCGAAGATGACGGCCGGTGACATCGTGCGCGATGTGGCGAAGAAGGCCGGTGTCGAGACCAAGACCGTCGACGACAGCGGGACCAGGTACGACTTCCTCACCCAGCCCGCCATGTCCGACTGGGACTTCCTGAGCCACCTGGCCCGGGAAAACGGACGGGACCTGTTCTTCCGGGACGGCAAACTTCACTTCTGCCGGCCTGCCCGGGCCTCCAGCGCTCCGGCGAAAGACATGTCCGCCCACGGCAGCCCGTTCGCCCTGCAGTTCGGCGCGAACCTGCTGAAGGTCGGCTCGGCGGCCTCCCTGGACGACCAGGTGGCCGGGGTCACCGTGCGCGCCTGGGACCCCGAGCGCAAGCAGCCGTTCGTCGCCACAGGCAAGCCGGCCACGACGCGGCACAGCACCGCCTGGGCCGCACCGACCGGTGCGGTGTCGGGGCCGCCGATGCTGCTGGCCGGACTGCCCCGCGGAACCCAGGACGAGGCCGAGAAGCTCGCCACGAGCATGGCTCAGGAGGTGGCGGCGGGGCTGTCCCGGCTGCGTGCGGTGGTACGCGGGGAGCCGCGGCTGCGGCTGCGCTCCGGGGTGTCGCTGACCGGCCTCGGCAAGCAGTTCGAAGGCCAGTACACCGTCACGTCCGTCCGTCACGAGTACCACCCCGACTCGGGTTACCTGACGGAGCTGACGGTCAACGAGGGGGAGGACCGGACGGCAGCCGGGCGGCCCGGTGACGGCGAGGAGGGACTGCGCCGCTTCTACGGGCTGATGCCGGCCACGGTCAGCAACATCAAGGACGACAGGGAGCTGGGCCGGGTGAAGGTCCAACTCCCTTGGCTGGACGGCGAGTACGAGAGCAACTGGGCACGCACCGTGCAGCTCGGCGGCAGCCGTGGCCATGGCGTGGTGCTGCCGGAGGTCGGAGACGAAGTGCTCGTCGGCTTCGAACAGGGCTGTCTGGACCGGCCGTACGTCCTCGGCGGGCTGTACAACGGCGTCGACAAGCTCGCCCGGCACTCGCTCGACCTGGTCGACAGCGGCAAGGGCGTGACCAATCGCCGGTCCTTCGCCTCCAAGAAGGGGCACCGGCTGGAGCTGCTGGACGCGGACGGTTCGGGGATGGGGGCGACCCTGGTCACCGGCAACAGCAAGCTCAGGATCCAGCTCGACCAGCACAACACGGTCATCTCCGTGCACAGCGACGGCAAGGTGGAGATCAGCGCCAAGAACGGCATCACCGTGAACGCGAGCCAGGGGCCGCTGGAGCTGAAGGGCCAGAAGGTGACGGTCAATGCGGAACAGGCCCTGGAGATTTCGGGCATGAACGTCGACGTCAAGGCCACGGGACCGGTCAAGATCTCCGGTGCGACGGCGAAGCTCGCCGGTACGGGCCCCACCGAGATCACCGGCCTCCCCGTCAAGATCAACTGATGGCCGGGATTCCCCGCCACCCCGGAAAGGAGAACCCTCACATGCCCGCCGCAGCACGCGTCGGCGACGCCGTCGCCTACCTCCCCAACCCGAGTCCGATTCCCGCGCCCGTGGGCCAGGGCACGCTCGCCCTGCCCGGCGTGCCCACTGTCCTGATCGGAGGCCAGCCGGCAGCCACCCCCGGCTCGTTGGCCGCCTATGTCGTGCCGCCTCCCGGCTCGCCCGTCCCGCCGCCCCCGGTGCCCGTGGTGCCGCTGCCGCTGCCCAAACCGGTGCTCATCGGCGGTCTGCCCGCGGTCGTCAAGGGCAGCGTGGCCGGCCCCGGTACGGTCACCGGCGGCTGCCCGACCGTCATGATCGGCGGCTGAGGCCGTGCCCGACTTCTTCATCGGCCGCGGCTGGGCCTTCCCGCTGGGGGTCGGCCCCTCGGGCGGGGCGGCGATGGCCGAGGGCTCCGCCGACGTCGAGCAGGCCATCCGGCTGATCCTGGGCACCGAGCCCGGCGAGCGGCCCATGCGGCCCGAGTTCGGCTGTGCGATCAGCGACCGCGTCTTCGGCTCCTTCGACGCCTCCGCGAGCGGGACCATCGCCCACGAGGTGCGGCACGCCCTGGAGCGCTGGGAGCCGCGCATCGTCGTCGACGACGTCTCCGTCGCCCAGGCCGCCGGACGGCAGGAGGTCCTGGAGATCCAGATCGCCTACCACCTGGCCGGCACCAACAGCCGCCGCAACCTGGTCCATCCGTTCTACGTGATCCCCGCCCACGAGGGCGAGGGACCGAACCGCTCCGAGCAGGCGGGCACCGTCCCGCAGGGGGATGACAATGCCGCTGCCTAGCCCCGACCTCGACGACCGTCGATTCCAGGACCTGGTCGACGACGCCAAGCGTTTCATCCAGCGCCGCTGCCCGGAGTGGACGGACCACAACGTCTCCGACCCGGGTGTGGCGCTCATCGAGGCGTTCGCGCAGATGGTCGACCAGCTGTCGTACCGGCTCAACCGGGTACCGGAGAAAATCCACTTGGAGTTCCTCGACCTGCTGGGCGTGCAGATGACGGCCCCTCAAGCGGCCCGGACGGAACTGACGTTCCTGCTCTCGGCCCCGCAGGAGGCGGACGTGACGGTGCCCGTGGGCTCCGAGGTGGCCACGGCGCGTACGGGCAGCGGTCCCGCGCGTGTGTTCACCGTGAGCCGGCAGCTCGACATCGTGCCCACCGCGCTGGGTCACATCGGCTCTGCCCCTGCCGGACAGGCACCTGAACTCGCCACCGAACGCTTCGAGTCGGGCGAGCCCGTGACGTGCTTCACGGAGCCGCCGGTACCGGGTGACGCCCTGCTGGTGGGGCTGACACAGGCGGCACCGCGCTGCGCCGTCACGCTGCGCGTGGACTGCCGCATGGACGGCGTGGGCGTCGACCCGCGCCGCCCGCCGCGCGTGTGGGAGGCATGGTGCGGCGAGGGCTGGGTGCCCTGCGAGGTCGAGAGCGACTCCACGGGCGGGCTGAACCGGCCCGGCGAGATCGTGCTGCACCTGCCCGACGGGCACGTGGCCTCGCTCATCGGGCGGCGCCGTGCGGGCTGGCTGCGCTGCCGCATGACCGAGGCGGCGCCGGGGCAGCCCGCCTACTCCTCCTCCCCCAAGGTCGCAGCCCTGGAGGCGTACACCGTGGGCGGGACCACGGGTGCGGTCGAGGGCGAGACGATCCCGCACGACGAACTCGGCGTCTCCGACGGCACTCCGGGACAGTCCTTGACGCTGCACCGCACCCCCGTCGTCGCCGGGTCACTGCGCGCGGTGGCGGTGGAGACGAAGGCCGGGCGGCAGGTGTGGAAGGCAGTGGAGTCGTTCGCGGACTCCTCGCCCACCGACCGGCACGTCACCGTCGACGAGGCAGGCGGCACGGTCCGCTTCGGACCGGCGGTGCGGCAGCCGGACGGGGAGATACGGCAGTACGGGGCCGTGCCCGAGATCGGCGCCCGGATCACGGCGGGCGCCTACCGGCACGGCGGCGGCCGCGGGGGCAACGTCGCCGCGGCCACGCTGACCGTTCTGCGCACGCCGATCTCGCTGATCTCACGGGTGGAGAACCGCAAGCCGGCCACCGGCGGCGTGGACGCCGAATCCGTCGACAGCGTCCGCCAGCGCGCCGGCCACTGGCTGCGCACCCAGGACCGCGCCGTCACCGCCCGCGACTACGAGTCCATCGCACGAGCCGCCTGCCGCGAAGCAGGCCGCATCGAATGCGTCGCCGAGCCGGGCGGGCCGGAACACGCCGGAGTGGTACGCGTGTTGATCGTCCCTCAAGTCCGGGACGTGCGGGACGAGGACAGCTGGCGGGACCTGGTGCCCTCCGAGGAGATGCTGTCCGCAGCCGCGCGGGCCATCGAGGCGGCCCGGCCGCTGGGGGTCACGGTCTCCGTCAGCGGCCCCGCCTACCAGGGCGTCACCGTCGTCGCCGAGATCGAGGCGGCCAAGGGCGCGGACCGGGCCGAGGTCAAGGAACGGGTGCTGCGCGCACTGTACGAGTGCCTGAGCCCGCTGCCCAACGACTCCGGCACCGGCAGCCGTTCCGGCTGGCCGCTCGGGCGGGCTCTGCGGCTGAGCGACCTGTACGCAGTAGCCGCCCGGTGCGAGGACGTCGAGTCCGTACCCAGGCTGCAGATGTACCCCGCCGACCTCGCCACCGGTGAACGCCAGACCGCCACGGACCGGATCGACGTCGGCCCGGCCACGCTGTTCCTCTCCTTCCGCCACCAGGTGGCCGTGAAGAACGCCCGCTAGCCCACAGGCCCACCTGGCCCACCGGAAGAAAAGAACTGCTCATGGACAGACTGCCGTCACCGGCACCCGCACCGGCTGCTCCCGCAGTGCCGCCTCTGGTGCCCGGGAGCCGGTCACTGCGCGCGATCCTGCCGGAGAGCTACCGCCAGGGCGACTTCGCCGACCGGTTCATCGCCGGCTTCGACGACACCCTCGCCCCCCTGATCACCGCCCTGGACTGCCTGTATGCCTACGCCGACCCGCGCACGGCGCCCGACGACTTCGTCACCTGGATGCTCGGCTGGAGCAACACCGCGCTGCCCGCCTGCGTAGGACCGGCCGGCCGCCGCAACGCACTCCTGCTCGGCCACCGCCTGCACGGCCTGCGGGGCACCCGCCAGGGGCTGGACCTCCTCGTGCGCCACGTTATCGGCGGGCGCCTCGAACTCGCCGAGTCCGGGACAACGCACGTGGTCACCGGTCCGGAGGACCCTTCCGTGCCCCTGCCGTCGGGCAGTTGGGCCCGTGTACGGGTGCTCCTGCCGTACGGGATGTCGACCGGCCGTCCCTGGGTGGCGGAGGACGTCGAGGAACTGGTCCGGCAATGGCTGCCCGCGCACGTCGCGGCCGAGATCACGGTCGAGGACGACGAGGACCCCCTGCTCGTGCGGGGGGCGGCGGGGGGTGAGGCCTGATGGGCACCGACTCGTCCGCCCACCGGGGCTGGTACATGCCCGACGAGCAGGACCTCTGCAGCAGTTGCGGAGTGGTCGCCTACCCGGGCGAGATGTTCTGCGTCTCCTGCGGGGCGTACCGGGGGTGGGACACGAACGGGAACACACCCGTGACGGGGGAGGGGACCGCACGCCCGGGTCCGGGTCCCGGCTCCGGGCAGCCCGCGCCGCCCTCCGCCGCCATGCCGGGGGAGGGCGGAACCGCATGGCCGGCGACGGCGGATCCGCGGTCCGCACAGGCTGAGTCCGCGTACCCGGATTCCGCACCTCCGAATTCCGGGCAGCACGGCTCCGCACAGCCCGGTTCCGGAGGCGCCTGGTACGGCGGCCCGGACGCGCCCCTACCACCCCGGTCCGCGGACCCGCAGTCCGCGGACCGGAACCTGTCCTGGGCCGACCCCCTCTTCGCCCCGCTGCCACCCGACACACCGGCTCCGTACACCGCCCGTCCCCAACCCGGCGGAAGCCTGCACGAGTTCGACAGCGAGCCGTACCCCGGTTTCGCGGGAGCGCCCGGTACCGGGCCCGCGGCCGCCCGGACCCAGGTGATCAGCGGCGAGGTGGTGCTGTGGACCACGCCGGCCGAGAGCGGCCCGGAGGCACCCACCCCTCCGGGCGGCGTGCCGCACCTGCTGCAGTGCCCGGAGTGCGGCGGGCCCAACGCCGAAGCACGTACGTACTGCCACCCCTGCGGTGCCCTGCTGCGTCCCGAGCCCGAGCCCGAGGAGCCGGAGCTCACCCGCTGGGAGCGGCTGCGCGAACGGTACTTCGACCGGCCGGAGGTGTGGCACTGGGACCGCCGCTGGGGCGTCGCGCTGGCCGCACTGCCCCTGTGTCTGGTCGCCGGGGTGTCGGCCGGCGGCGCGGTCGCCGCCGCGCACGACGCCGTACCGAAGATCAAGGACCGTTTCCTGTCGCAGTCCGCGATCGCCCCCGACACAGTGTCCGCCTCCAGCTCCACGAAGGGCTTCGAGCCGGAACTGGCCACCGACGGCGTGGACAACCGGGCCTGGGCCCCGCGGGGCAGCGGCAAGGAGGCCGTCGGCCAGTACTGGACCGCCGAGTTCAACAGCCCGTTCCGGCTGACCTCGCTCCTGATCATCAACGGGGCCGCCAAGGCACCCAAGCAGTTCGCCGAGACCGGAAGGCCCACGAAGATCAAGGTGACCGCCACCACGGCCGGAGGAGGCACCGTGGAGAAGGAGATCGAGCTGGGCGGACAGCCCGGCCCGCAGCGCTTCGACCTCGGCATCGACGACGTCGTCCAGGTGCGGGTGACCATCGAGGCCGTCAACCCGGGTCTCAAGCCGGACATGCCGGTGGCCATGGCCGAGATCCAGTTCTTCACCCGGCAGGAGTCATGAGCGTACGGGCCGAACTCACCGTCCCCGAGGACGTCATCACCCCCGGTGACACCGTCACCGCCCACCTGCGTGTGTGGAACGAGAGCCGCATCGTCGACGCCTACCGTCTGCAGCTCGTCGGTCCGCCCGCCGAGTGGCCGGACACCGATGCGCAGCTGGGCAAGCTGCCCGTCTACCCGGGCAACCACGAGAAGATCAATATTTCGCTCACGCTGCCGCGCGACAGCGAACTCGCCCCGGGGCGGCTGATGTTCGCGGTACGCGTCGCCTCGGTGGAGGACCCGGCGGCCGTCGCCGTTCCCGAAGCGGTCATCACCGTGGGCGAGTTCCACGACCTGGCCGTCGAACCGGTGCGCTCGCGGGTGCGCGGGGCCCTGTGGAGCAGCAACCTGGTCGTCCTGGAGAACACCGGCAACGCCACCACGGCCGTACGGCTGCGCGTGGCCAACGAGGCCGAGGACGCGCCCCTGCGGCCCAGGCTGCGGCGGGCCCGGCTCACCCTCGAACCGGGCGAACAGGCCCGGATCAGCCTCATGACGCGCGTGCTGAACCCCAAGTTCACGGGCACGGCCGCCGACTGGTCCATCGGGGTCACCGCCGGCCGGGGTGACGGCCAGGAGCACACCGTCGCCTACGTCCACCGGCAACACCCGCTGGTGCCCAAGCCCGTCCTCAAGGCGCTCATCGCGGTGACGGCCCTTCTGCTGGCGTTCGCGGCGCTGTGGTTCTCCCCCGTCGGCGGCAAGAAGCCGGAGGCGAAGACCGAGAGCGCCAAGGGGCCCACGCAGCTGGACGAAGTGAAGAAGGCGGAGAAGCAGGCGGCGGACCAGAAGAAGAAGGACGAGGAGAAGCAGAAGGACGACGAGAAGAAGGCGGAGAAGGACAAGGCGGAAAAGGACGCCCTGAAGAAGAAGCCGTTCCAGGAGTCGCTTTCCGTGGACACGAAGAAGAAGAGGACGAGCGACACGTACACGGTGGAGAGGGGCTACCGGCTGCTCCTCAAGACGGTGCAGATGAGCGCCTCCGGCCCGGACAACGCCACGGTCTTCCTCACCGCCGGCGGCGATCCGCTGCAGACCACGAACGTCAAGAACATCAAGGACTACACGCCGCAGGCGCCACGCTCGCTCAAGGAGGGCGAGAAACTCACCGTGCAGATGGACTGCCCCACCGAAGCACCCGCCCCGACCCCTTCCGCCTCCGGCACCCCATCCGCTCCCCCGGCGGCCGCCTGCAACGCCACAGCGGTCGTCGTCGGCGAGCTGATCCCGCTGACGGGCCCGAATGCCGAGCCGGACAAGCCTGCGGCCTCGTCCTGAACGCCACCACCCCTTCCTTCCCCAGGAGTCCGACCCTTGAGCATCGTCCAGCACGTAGACGACACCCTTGAAAAGGAGTTGCGGCGCGTCCCCCTGCACAGCGTGAACGCCCAGGTCGTCTTCGAAACGCCGAACTCCGACTGGTCCGCGCGCCGTTCGGGGCTGTGCGTGAACCTCTTCCTCCACAGCATCGAGGAGGACACCACGCAGCGGCAGACCGGTGACTCCAGCATCATCGACGAACACGGCGTCGTGGTGGGCTACCACCGCCCCGCCCGCCACTTCAGGCTCGGCTACGCCCTCACGGTGTGGGGGCAGAGCCCCCGCGACGAACACCGGCTGCTCGGCACCCTCCTGGAGTGGTGCGTGGCCACGGAGCAGCTCACCCCATACCCGGGCCTGTCCGCGGGCCCCCTGATCCTGAAGCTGCGCGAGACCCCGGAGGGCGCGGAACCCCTGGCCACCAAGCTCTGGTCCAGCCTCGGCACCCCGGCCCGCCCCGTTCTCGACCTCATGGTGACCGTGCCCGTGACCCGCCCGGGCACGACGGTGGAGACCGAGCCGGTCAAGGGCCTCACCCTGCGGGCGGCACGGCTGGACCCGCCGGTCACGCCCGAGGACCCTCCGGCCCGCGCGCCGCGGCCGCGCGGTATGCGGCGGCCTCGGCGGAACGTCGAGGAGATCGTCTGATGCAGCCACCCCGGCGCCGCCACACCCACATCTGCTCGGAGGCCAATGATGTCCGTGTACAAGCCTGAACGCGCGGCGCGCCCGCCGCGCCCCGCCGTGTCGGCACCGGTACAGCATCGCCGTCTGCTCGATGCGGAGGCCGCGCGGAAGGACACGTGGCATCGGCAAAGTCTCTTGCAGCTCAGCCATCCCCACCTGACCGCAATGCAGTTGTGGGCGCTGGGCGAGGCGGCATCCGCGCATTCGCTGGACCGCTCGGAACTGGAGAGAGACGGCGAAGTCGTCATTCACCGGAACATCGGACTCGAGCTGGAGGAGCAGCGATGGCGAGTGACCGACGCCGACGGGGCCAAGGTTCCCACGAAGACGGTCATCATCAAGCGCCCGCACTTCGAGCTCCAGGCGGAGAGCTCGGGCGACACCACATCCGTCCTCGAGATGGTCACCGACTCGCCGGGGGTCACCCGGGCCGAGGAGTGGCTGGCGATGAAGCGGGAAATGTGCGCACTGGTGGATGAGCTGAAGGCGGCAACGGGCAGGAGAAAGCGCCCGGTGAGGTCCGGAAAGGTCGCCGGCGGGACTCCCGGCTATCTCATCCACCCGCCACAGCTTCCCGGGAAGGCGCCGGCCTGGAACCCCTTCCTCCAGGTGACTGCGGGGATTCCGCTGGCCGCCATTCCCCGGCTGCTCCGCACCCTGCACGACGACCGTCTGGCCACGGTCGTGTCGCCCGGTACATACGCCGACGAGAAGCTGGTGAGCCGGCTGTCTCCGGTATTCGGCAGAGTGGGCCGACCGTCGGCCGAACTCACCGGCATGGCAACTTTGCTGGTGGCCATGCTGACCGAGGGCGCTTCGCGCGGCTGCTCCGCCATCCCCTTCCTCAAGGGCGCATTCGCCGTGATGCCGCGCACCGCCCTGTCCCACATGTTCATGCTGTTGCCCGAGGCAGACCGTGAACTGCTGGCGTCGAACCCCGACGCATGGGCCGAGTCCCTGGCCGGGATCAGCGGCCGGTCTCTCGATGAGCCGGTCATCGCCCCGTCGTTGGCCGCTCCTGGGACCGATCTGCCCGTCGCGCGGCTGACCACCAGTTGCGGCTCATGGCTCCGTGCCATGCTTCCACGCGTCACTGATCAAGGCATGACCGCCGGCGTCGACCTCCTGACGGTCGAAGGCAAGCTGGCGGGACTCACTGATCGATCCGCTCACGGCCGGGCTGCGGCTCTGTCCCGTGACGTGGCCGTGCTGTCCCCCGCGGACAGCTCGTTCTCGCCGATCCTGCTCCCCCAGGAACCCGAACGGCTCGAGAAGTTGCTGACTCAGCTCCACCGACTGCACGACGCGGGCTCGCTGGGCGGGCTCGGCCCGGTGCACGACACGGTGACGTACTCCGGCAACCGCTCGCTTCCCGCGGCCGTTCTGGAAATCCGCCGCCCTGCGGAGAAGTCCTGGACGCAGTACATGGACAACTATCTCGACCGCATCTACCAGGCTGTCGGCGACGCTCTCGCTGCCGCGGGCGGCACAGGAAGGTAGAAGGAGAACCATCGCAGCTTGTTCACAAGACTGCGGCAATTCTTCACACGACGGTAGAGGCAGGCCGGGGGCCGGGGGCGAGCCGTCGAGCTGCGGTTCACTCACCCCCGCCCCCGCGTGCCGTTCGGCGGCGTCAGCAGCTCCGTGTCCGTCCAGCGCAGTCCGGGGGTGCCGGGATGGAAGGTGGTCGGTGGGAGCGGTCAGTACCGACCACCAGTCACAGGGTCCGGGGCTGTGATACTGGTTAGTAGCGGGATTGCCATTGGGTGCAGCGCACAACCAGGACCGCGTGAGCCAGGCGGGCCAGCTTCCGCCGGAACTCTTCGAGCGATCGGGTATTGAGGACTCTTACGGCCTCCTCCTGCGCCAGCTCAGACTTCCGTTGCTCCGTCAGCTGCTTGAACTCCTCGTCGTCCCCTGCCCGCAGTCGCCGCAGCACCCCCTTCCCGTCACTCAGTTCGCGCAGTGCATTGAGGATGGCCTCCGCGTCCGGCGGAAGCGTGCCGCCGTCGCGCTGGAGAAGTTCATCGGCTGCGCCAGTCATGCGGTTGACGTACTTTGAGCTCTGGTAAAGGGCCTTGCCCAGGTCGTCCCCGTAGTGGCGCAGGTCCTTGAGAGCATCGCCGAACTGCTCGTTGAACGATTGCCCGTAATCCGATCCGACCAGGTCGTCAGCGGTGATCCTCTTGGCCTGCAGACGGTGGACGATGTCGAAGACCGGTCCGGCCGCATGGTACGCCTCCATGGCGTAGACCTGGGCGCGAGCGTTGAGTTCGGCGATGCCCGGCTTGGAGCGCCAGCCCTCGCCACCGGGTCCGAACTCATGAGCGAGGAAGGAGCGGGCCAGGTTCTGGGCGCCGCGCATGTGTATGCCGTAGAGGACGTTGCGGGCACGCATAACTGCGTTCTCGTCGTGCTCCTCCAGGTTCCTGACGAGTTGCTCGTCGTCCATGGCGACGTCTGCGGCACCGTATCCCTGCATGCGCAGTACCCGGGCCACATCACGGACGTACGCGCCATAGAGCCGGTCCGCCGAGCCGAGGAGGGACTCCGTCCGGCGTGCCTGCAGGAACCGGTCGGCTGCCTTCCGGCCCGTACCGCTCTGCGGGGCCATGACGGCGTCGGTGACGGCCCGCGAGAAGCTCTGCCACTCCTCCTCCGGCATGAAGCGTCGGATTTTGGCGAGTGAGGCGACTTCCTGGACGCGCTGCCAGCCAGGGAGAGTGGTGGGGCGGCCGCCACGCATCTGCCACGAGGCGTCGTCGGTCACGGGATTGCTCTTCGGGGGCTCGACCAGGTCGACGTACACATTGGTGTCGAAGGTGACGCCGGATTCGGTGCCCCACACCTCGCGCATGATCTTGTTGAATTCAGCCAGGACCCGCCAGGTCCCTTGGCCGCCGAGGACGGCGACGTCATAGTCGGAGGTTTCATTGACGCTGCCCGGAGCAGCGGTGCGGGCTCCTTCGTAGCCCTGCAGGAGTACCTTGAGGACCGTGTCGACGTACTCCCGCCGGAAGGCGGCAAGTTGCAGCATCGGTGCTCCCGGGCGGCCCACATGGGCCGCCTTCGCGTTGACCCAGTTGTTGCCCACGTTGGCCAGCATGCTCAGCTCGTTCCCATGGCCCGCCGCCCAGCAGGCCAATTGCGCACGCTCCGCCGCACGTAGCCCCTGTCTGGGCGCCATCACGCCCGGTGGGCGCACGGCCGACTGCTGACGGGAGGGACGGCGCTCGGCGGCGGGCCGGGGCGCGGTCTCGGGGCGGGTCTCGTGCATCAGCGGATCACCTGTGGGTACGCGAAGGGGGATGGGATCGTCGGGGCGCCGCGGGCTCCGTAACGCCGTGAACACCTAGGCCTCCAACCGCGCGAAGAGCCGCCCCAGCTTGCCGTACTCGGTCTCGATGCCTTGCAGCAGGTCCTCGCGGTTCAGCGCACGTCCCGCGGCGGCAGCCGCGAAGGCGGCGCTCTCGACGCAGGCGCGGATGCTGCCGCCGGCCAGGTCGTACGCCTCGGCAAGAGGCTCGACGGACAGTCCTTCGGCGGCATCGCCGAGCAGGGAGCGCCACAGGAGGGCGCGCACGTCGGGGCCGGGGCTCTCGAAGTGCACCACTTCGTCGAAGCGGCGGGTGAAGGCGGTGTCGATGTTGGCGCGGAGATTGGTGGTCAGGACGGCGAGGCCGTCGAAGGCTTCGAGGCGCTGGAGCAGGTAGCCGCTCTGCATGTTGGCGTGGCGGTCGTTGGAGCCCTTGACCTCGCCGCGTTTGGCGAACATGGAGTCGGCCTCGTCGAAGAGGACGACGGCGTCGAGGTTGTCGGCGGCGGAGAAGATGCGTTCCAGGTTCTTCTCGGTCTCACCGATGTACTTCGAGACGACGGAGGGGAGGCTGACGACGTACAGGTCGAGGCCGAGTTCGCGGGCGACCGCCTCGGCGGCCATGGTCTTGCCGGTGCCGGACTCGCCCGCGAACAGGGCGGTGGTGCCCTGCCCCCGGCCGCCGCCCCGGCGCAGCCCCCAGTCACGGAAGACGGCCTCGCGGTGGCGGACGCGCGCCACCAGCATGTCGAGACGGGTGCGCACGGTGCCGGGCAGGACGAGGTCCTGCCGTCCGACGGCGGGGGTGACGTGCCGGGCCAGGGCCCCGAGTTCGGCGGCGGAGCGCAGACGGGCGGCCGTGCGGACCTCGTCCGCCGAGGGGGTTGCCGCGTTGAGGGCGGCGGCGCGGTGGACCCGTTCGACGGCCGCGGAGGCGGCGGCGCCGAGGCGTTCGCGAGGGCCGCGCGCGTCGGCGGGGCGCAGGTCGGTCTCGGCGGGCAGGGGCGCGTCCCATTCGTACGCGGCCCAGGGCGTGCTGCCGTACAGCAGCAGCGGCACGGGGGCGTCGTCCAGGGCGGCGACGAAGCGCTGGAGCAGGTCGGCGCGTTCGGGTGCGGCGGTGCCGGGCGGGGCGAGCGGGACGAGGACGGCGGCGCCGAGCAGCCGGGCCTCCAGGGCCGTCCGGTCGGCGAGTCGGGCCGGACTCTCCTCGCCGGCGGCGAGGGCGTCGGGGTCGACGAGCAGGGGGACGCGCCCCAGCAGGGCGAGCGCCGCGACCGCGGCGGGCAGGACTTCGCCGTGGATGCCCTGCCGCAGGTACCTGGTGCGGTACGGGGCTGCGGCGAGGGCCTCCCGCAGGGCCCGTGCGGAGCCGTCGCGGGGCCCGTGGGGGTCGTCGGTCCGGGCCGGCAGTACGCGCAGCCAACGGCTCCCGGTTGCCGGGCCGGTGTCGCGGCCGACGAGGAAGTCCAGCAGCCGGTCGGGGACGTTCAGCACCCGCTCGGGGAAGGCCGCGTCGGGAGCGCCGTAGCTCACCAGACCGCCTTCGAGCAGGGCGGAGCCCTCACGCAGCAGTCCGTCGCCGATGGCGTCCGGTACAGCGATACCGTGCACGGAGAGGGCGACGGAGACGGTGGGCCGGGAGGTGGGCAGCCCGCTCAGGAAGCGGAAGGCGGAGCCGCAGATCGGGTTGATCTCCGGGAGGAGACAGCTGACCAGCAGGTCCGTCTCCCGCTCGGAAAGGTCGAACTCCCGGGCGAGACAGGCCAGTCGGTCACCGGCTGCGACCAGCTCCGCCAGGCGTTCCGGTCCGGGCCATGGATGCGCGTCGGCGGAGGGCACGCCGGATCCCTGCTCTCCCTCGTACCCGTCACCGCCCTCGTGCCGCAGATAGAGGCGGCGCAGCCGCTCCTCCGCCACCGTGAGTCGTTCCTCGAACAGGCTCTGGGTCATGGGAAAGCGGTGTCCTCCGATGGTGTGGGCAGGTGGCGCCTGGGGCCGAGGTTAGGCATCGGGAGCGCCTTCGGTCTGTCGGCCCGAGTGGATCACGCGATGCCGAAAGTTGACATAAATCCGGGACCAGAGAGGGACTTTGTGCTCTGGAGCCCTGCCGAGCGGCAGTGGATTCTGGGACCGCATATAGACCCTTGCACGATTGCAATCGAGGTCATGTCCAACAGAATCTCGATGACCGGCCCGGCTCCTCGGCTCCCGCATCGCGTCGGCGCATTTCTTCTGATGCCCGATGTCAGCGAGCTCGCCCTGGGCGGCGTACCCGTATTCAACATGGAGATCGCCCGTGGGCTGGCGATGCGTCATGACGTCACGCTGCTCACCGTCGACCCGGATCCGTCTTAAAGCCAGGAACGGATGGCGGAGCGGCATCTGCCGTCGGCGCACAGCAACCCGTTCGACATCGTCATCAGGCACTCCCGGCTCTCGGGGCCGGCCGCCGCGTCGCTACGCGACCGGTGGTATCCGCGAGCCCGCCTCGCGCACTTCCTGCACACCAGTTCCGTGCGCCTGGACTGGGTCAGGGGCCGGCGGGAGAAGGGCGCCCGTAACCCCGCAGCAGTCGCCGTGTCCGAGCCGACGAGACCACATAGATGAATTGCTTCCACCGATTGGGATCAAGGAGTTGCGCATGCAAGCGGACAGAAAACAGTCCGCGGCTTGGGACAGCCATATTACTGCAGCTCGGGACCATCAGCCGTTCTCCATCACACACCAGGCATAGCCGAGGAACGCGACACAATGAAACACGTACGCGAGACACGCCCTGCCCCTGACCGCATATCACGCAGAGAGGAGGCCAGGGAAAGGGAAGAGAACGAAGCTCGGGTCAGTGCGTTGCCGGGCATAGATCAACGACGCTTGGAAGAATGGGCGATTGGGTCAAACCAGAACCGCGATCACCAGTCGGACAGTACCTGCAGCTCTACCCGAAAGAATATGCCAGGGTACCGTCGCACGCGCGGAATCGTGACCGATTCCGAATCTTCCGATCCTGGCATCGAGGCCGATGTCATTATGACTGCTGCAGTCTTGGGACTCGCGGTCTCGCACATCAAGAGTCAGATTCCGATCCAATTCGACATGGACCCTCGGGACAAAGGAAAAGACGAGGAATCCTTCAGGGCGGTGATCGGGCAACTCAAAACCGCCGCCGCAGGATACCTCAGCCGAAATAACCTGCTGCCAGCTGCCACGATTTCTGCGGGATTCGCCCCACAACATACCAAGGGAGCGGTCATCGTCGGCGTCTACCGCATGGCCGGCCAGGAACCGCCCTCATCGGTTAACGAACCGACGCTGTCACCGAACGGAAAGGAGCTTTACGAGAGGATCCGGAACGAGAAGGTACCCCAGTACGTAGGGCGCGGCGCCTACACCGGCTTCGTCGACAACAGAAATACCATCGGCAACACAGACCCAATTGGTCCGCTGTCCACCACCCGCTTCTTGGTCCCAGGCTCCCTGCATGAGACGCCGGGGCCGCATCCACGATGGTTGCCGTCGAATCAAAGCCCACTGTGGGACCCACGTCTGCGGCGGGCGCAGGATTCACATATCCCCTGGGGAATGATTGGGGGCGACAAGGCGAGGAACGCACCGAATCCACATATATGCACGGGAGCAGCGAATGAGGCCGACCAGATCACCGGTCTGATGAAGACGCAAGGAATGGTCTTTGAAGGCGAACCCCTGTCGGACCGCATCACGGGATACACGCATGGCATGATTCAGGCGATCTACAGAGCGTATGCCCTCGGTCCTAACACCACGCCATACGAAATCACGGTGGGGACCGGGACGACCAAGCTGGCCTCGTGCCTGCCGTGCAGTCTGTTCATGATTGCGCTGGGCTACCCCCCGACCTCGATCCACCTCGGTAGGGGGGAGTCATGGGTGCCCCTGTTCGAGCCGTATATCCCGGGCCGAAGCAGTGAGCCAGCCGAGCAAGCCGTGATCCGGGATCTCAACAGCTCCTGGCAGGACAAGTGTGCCGAGTGGCTTGCTCTCGGATTGGATGTGCTGGGGCAGGAGGGGGTAACCGTCGACCATCAGGAATCGGTTACCGCTGTGCGGAACTACCTCGATACGCACTCGCGGGACAAGTCAGTGGCCTCAGTGCTCATTCTCGACGCGGTGACCATCCATGAGAGTGAGACGAACCGAATCGCCCGCACACTCAGGCCGGCCTCGACGTAACGGCTGAAATCCTGGCCGACCGCGAAGGGGTGGACGCCATCGTCATGCCCTCCCTGCACGAGGGGTTCGGCCTGGTGGCCGCAGAGGGAGCCGGACGGGGCGTGCCCGTCCTGGTGAACGACGAGAGCGGCGCGGCCGGCTTCCTCCGCGCGGCACCGGACGGTATCGGCGATCCGCGCATCGTCGGCGACTCCCGTCGCCCCGAGTCGTGGGCACAGGCTGTACGAGTTCCTCAGGCAGTTCTCCTGGGAGGACGGCGGCCAGGCCCTGGTCGACGCGGCCATGCAGACCACTCCGGCGACGCTGCTTCCGGACTTCCGGCCGTACTACTGAGGCATCACTGCGCAGGCCCCCGACGGCAGGCTGGAGAGCACCGGCAGGAGCCGGCAGCCCTGGACGGCGAGTTCGCGCTACGACGACTCCACGGGCTGGGCGCCCGACGCGCGGCCCAGCCGGGCTCCTTGGCACGAGCGGCGTCGCCTGGTCCGCTCCCAGAACATGGGCTGAGCTCCTCTGACGGTCCGTCAAGAGGCGCCCCCGCTGCGGAGCGGGGGCGCTTCCCTTTCTTCAGTCTCCTCAGTCTCCTCAGTCTCCTCAGTCTCCTCAGTCCATGAGCATCCGGCGAAGCCCCGCCCGCACCTCCGGCGTGAGGACCGCGCCGACGCGGTCCACGAGCCGGGCCGCCTCGTAGGCCACGAGCCCGATGTCGCAGCCCACGCCGGTCAGCACGGTGAGCGCCGATCCGTCCGAGATCGTCATCGTGCACAGGAAGCCGCCATCCATGTCCACGACCGTCTGGTTGACCCATCCCGTCCCGCACACCTCGGCCGCTCCGCGGGTCAGCGAGACCAGCCCGCACGCCACGGCGGCCAGCCGCTCGGCCGCCTCGCCGCTCAGGCCGTTGCCGGCGGCGGCGAGCACCAGCCCGTCCGCGGACACGGCGACGGTGTGCCGGACGCCCGGTGTCCCCCGGACGAAGTCGTGGATCAGCCAGGCCACATCGCCGGCCGTGGTCCGCGGGTCCGCTTCGTGGACCGTCCCGTTCGTCTTCATGCGCCCGTGCCCTTCTCGTGTGTCGACTTGTGAATCGGGGGTTCGCCGTGTCCCTGCGGTGCATGCCGGCTCCGCGGCACACCGGCGGCTCCGCCCTCGTCCCGGGCCCTGCGCACGCCGCCGTGGAACCCGGCCATGCGGCCGCGCAGTTCGTCGGGCGAGAAGCCGGTGCGGGAGGGCCTTTCGGCACCCGCGCCCGCCTGCTCCCCGGTGTCCGTGTCGCCCAGTGTCGCGCGCGGCACGCGGCGCGGCAGCCCGGAGCCGGTCGGCCGTTCGCCGGGCCCGTGCGCGGCGACGGGGCCGCCGGGGCGGGGAGGCGGCATGGGCCCGGGCGGGACGGGGCCGGCCGGGACGGAGTTCGGGGCCATGGGGGTCTCCTGCGTGCGAAGGCCTGCGGTTTCGGGCGGCTCGTGGTGCGGCGTGCGGACGACGAGCAGGGCCGGCGGCAGCTCCACCGCCACCGTGCAGCCGACGCCCTTGCAGGACAGCACGACGGCGATCCCGTGCCGTTCGGCGAGCCGGCTGACCACGTACAGGCCCATCTGCCGCGTGGTGGCCACGTCCACCAACGGCGGGTCGCTCAGGCGGGCGTTGAGCTCCGCCGCCTTGGCGGGGGGCATGCCGACACCCCGGTCGCGGATCTTGACGACGACGCCGCCCGTCGGGCTCGCCCCGGTGGTCACGTGGACCGGTTCTCCGGGCCCGGAGTACTGGGTGGCGTTCTCCAGCAGTTCCGCGAGCAGGTGGCTGACGTCGTGCACGGCGGGGCCGGAGACGTGCACGTCCGGCAGGTCCCCGATGCGTACGCGTGTGAACTGCTCGACCTCGGCCGCCGCGGCCCGGACGACGTCCAGCAGCGGCGCGGGGACGGCGTGCACCCGGCCGGGGCGTTCGCCGGCCAGCACCAGCAGGTTCTCGCAATGGCGGCGGATGCGGGTGGCCAGGTGGTCGACCCGGAAGAGACCCTCCAGTTTGGCCGGGTGGGCCTCGTGCCGCTCGAGTTCGGAGATCATTTCGAGCTGCCGGTAGACCAGGATCTGACTGCGGCGCCCCATCGAGGCCAGCATCGCGTTGACGCTCTTGCGCAGCATCGCCTGGTCGGCGGCCTGACGCACGGCCTCGTGGATGACGGCGTCGAAGGCTCTGGAGACGTCCCCGACCTCGTCGCGGGTGCCGACGTCGACGGGTTCCGTGGTCAGGTCCACCTGGCCCGGCTCCCCTTGGGAGACGGAGGCGACCAGGTCCGGCAGCTGGTGCTCGGCGGCCTGCAGGGCGGCGCGGCGCAGCCGTCGCAGCCGGCTGACGAGCGAGTGCGCGGCGGCCGCCGCCACCAGCAGGGACAGTCCGAGGGCCACGGCGACGAACGCGCTGTCCAGGGCGGCGTCCTTCCGGGCCTGTGCCTTGGCCGCCGTGATGGAGTCGAGCATCCTGTCGGTGACCTCGGACTCCACCGTGCGCAGGCCCTCCAGGGCCTGACTGGCCGTCCGGTGCCACTCCTGTGCCTGCAGCGTCGGTACGGCGCCCTTGGCGTCGCGCTGGGCGGCGGCCGCGGCGGCGCGGGCCATGCGGCCGGCCTCCGTGATGTGCTGGGTGATGCGCTGGTAGGCCGCCGCGTCCTGAGGGACGGCTGCGGAGCGGAACTGGCGCAGGGCGATGTCCTGGAAGCCCTGCGAGACCAGCAGTGCGGCGGCCACGTCGGGGGTGACGCGCCCGTGGGCGATGGCGGCATTCAGCAGGGCGCGTTCGCTGGACAGGGACAGTTTGCCGACGGACAGCGCGTACAGGGCCCAGCCTTCGGTGGATGCCGTGTCGCCTCCGTTGTTCGCCTCCGTGCCCAGGCTCAGCAGGGAGAGGACGAGGTCGGAGTAGGCGGTCTGGCTCGTCACCGTGCCCGCGGCGTCGGTGAAGGCCTTGGTGCGGACGTCGGTCAGCGTGTGCAGCGCGGACTCGGCGTCGGCGACGCGCTGTTGGACGCGCGCGTCCGCGTCGGTGTTCTGCACCTGGGAGCGGAAGGCGGCCAGGGCCCGGTCGGTCGCGGCGCGGTGTTCGCGTACGGTGTCGCCGGTCCTGCCAGGGGTGAGCGCGGCGATGTCGCGTTCATTCTCCAGGGCGTGGGCGAGTGTGGTGGCCGAGACGACGAGACGGACGGTGGCCTCGGTCCGGGTCAACTGGTCCGCGCGGTCGAGGGAGTGGGTCACGCGGGGTACCGCGAGGCTGATGCAGAGGGCTGCGGGGAGGACGAGGACGAGTGTCATCCGGGTCCTCAGGCGCCAGTGGCGCGGGCGGGAGAGGAGCCGCAGGTGTCCGTCGCCGCGGTGGGCCCGGCTCCGGGCCGATCGGGCGCCGTCCTCGCCCGGGGCCGGTCGCGAGGTGTTGCTCAGGGGAATGTTCATGATGATCGGCGCCCACGCTAGGGAGCAGCGACTTGGGAGTCTTGCGGCAAAGGTCGCGTTCCATGTCACCAAAAGAAGACATTTTCCAAACCGATCGTCCTCTTCATCTCACCGCATCCCCACAGGAATCGGCTGCGGGCGCACCTCAGGAGGACGACGAGCAGGTGATCGCGGCGAGGACGTCGTGGAGGGCGGAGCCGCTCACCGGGCGGTCGCGCAGGCGGGCGGCGATGTGGCCGTCGGGCCGGATCAGCAGCGCTCCCCGGGGGCCGATGCCGCAGAGTTCGGCGTGCTCCTCGGGGAGGGCTTCGATGTGCAGCGGCCAGGGTGCGGCGGCCTGTTGCGTCCAGTGGGCGGGATCGGGGGTGAGCAGGGTGAACCATTCGCCGACGGCGTCGAGCGTGGAGCGGTCGTGCGCGAGCCACAGGTGCGGCATGCGACGGCCAGGTTCGGCAGTGGGGACGTAGTCGGTGCCCGAGCCGGACGGTTCGGGCGGGGTGCCGTCTTCAACGAGGACGGCGTCGGACCGGTAGGTGACGCCGAGCACGAAGCCGAGTTGGGCGAAGTACCGTTCCGACCACGGCAGTTCGACCCGGCCCGACGCCGCTTCGCCGGCTCGGAGCTGCTCGCGGCGCCGGTTCTGCACCTGCATCATGAGCTCGGTGTTCGCCACCGCCTGACGGAGCGTCCGGTCCGCGACGGGGTGCCGTTCCGTCTCGTAGGTGTCCAACAGGCCCGGTCCGGCCCACCCGTGGAGCACGCCCGCCAGCTTCCAGCACAGGTTGTGCACGTCGGAGACGCCGGCGTTCATGCCCAGGCCGCCGACGATGGGGACCGCGTGCGCGGCGTCGCCGGCCAGCAGGATCCGGCCGCGGCGAAAGCGTTCGGCGACGAACGCGTTCATCACCCAGTGCTGCACCCGCAGCACGTCGACCCGTACACCGGCGCCGGGGCCGAGGGCGCGCGAGACGAGGCCGGGCCAGTCGGCGTGCGCAGGATCGTCGGGAGTGGGGACGAACCAGGCCCAGCCCCCTTCGGGGTAGAGCGGGGCGAACAGTCCCTGCGCGGTGAAGTAGACGCCGGCGGGCTGACGGGCGCACCAACGGGTGAGGTCGGCGTCGAACACCACGGTGGTGAAGTCCCCCATCGCCCCCGGGCCGGTGGTACCGATGCCCAGCCGCTGTCGGACGGTGGAGTTCGCCCCGTCGGCGGCGAGGACGTAGCGGGCCCGCACCCGGGTCTCTGCACCGCACCGGTGGTCGACGAGTACGGCCGTGACGCCGTCGCCTTCTTCGGTCAGGCCGACGAGCTCGGTGCCGAACCGCACGGGCGCGTCTGCCGCCGCGAGCAGGAGGGGCTCCAGCCGGTCCTGCGAGGTGGCCACGCCGAGCGCGGGGCTCTCGGGAACCGGCGCGTTGATGCCGACCATTGCCGCCGTGGCGAAGTCGTGGCCGTCCAGGGTGTCGCGGAAGCGGATACGCCCGTACTCCGGAGCGAACGCGGCGGCCGTGATCCGGGCGGCGAGCCCGAGTCGGCGGAAGATCTCCATCGAGCGCACGTTGACCAGCCGGGAGCGGGGAAAGGGCGACAGCTCCCGGTGCTTCTCGACCAGCAGGGTCCGCACGCCCCAGCGCTCCAGCAGCGCCCGGGCGGTGAGCCCGACCGGGCCGCCGCCGACGATCAATACGGGCGCCTCGGCGTGTGTGAGGGGCATGCCCGCGATCGTACGCCGACCGGGACGCCGGACCCGGCACACCTTCGTCGCCCCGTCAGGGGCGCGGGGAACTGCGCGAGCAACCACCACCGGCCTGCAGCCGACGCATCACCCCAGGGGTCCGGGCGCAGCCCCGGCATCGTCGGCTGCGGGTGCGTCGTGGCTGGTCGCGCAGTTCCCCGCGCCCCTGACGGGGCAGCGCAGACCCGCCGGACAGGCCTTACCGACCGCTCTCCGTCAGCCCGGCCTCGTACGCGAGGATCGCCGCCTGCGTACGGTTGTCCAGGCCGAGTTTGGCGAGCATCCGTGAGACGTAGGTCTTCACGCTCGCCTGCGACAGGTACAGCCTGCGCGCTATCTGAGCGTTCGTCAGGCCCAGGCCGACGAGCTCCAGCACGCGCCGTTCGCTGCCGCTGAGTTGGGACAGCCGCTGCTCGACTCCCTCGCCGCCCGCGCGGTCGGTGGTGGAGGCGCGGCGCACCAGGCTGTCGAGGACCTCCGGGGAGACGACCCGGCCGCCGGCGAGGACGGTGCGCAGTGCGGAGGAGAGCCGCCGGGGGGACAGGTCCTTGAGCAGGAATCCGGAGGCCCCGGCCTCCAGGGCGTCGAGGACACGGTCGTCGACGTCGAAGTTGGTGAGCATCAGCACCTTGGGCGGCTGTGTGAAGCGCATCAGCTGTTCCGTGGCGGCGACTCCGTCCACGCGCGGCATACGGACGTCCATGAGGACGATGTCGGGGCGGTGGGCGCGGGCCTTGGCGAGGGCGTCGGCGCCGTCCTCCGCCTCCGCCACCACGTCGAACTCCGGCGTGGAGTCGAGCAGCAGGCACATGCTCGACCGGATCAGCGCCTGGTCGTCGACCACCAACACGGACGCGGTCACGCGCGCTCCCTCACTGTTCTCGGTGCAGACCGTTCCGACCCTGTCATGCACGGGGAGAGCCCCAGAAGGGACCTAAGTCCCGGTCCGCCCCTGTCGAAAGTCCTGCCGCGCGAGGCGCGGGACAGCTCCGCTCATCCTTCAATTACTTACCGGTAATCCCGTAATTGACGTTGTTTTATGGGGGCGTCCACCAGGGGAAACGCTTTGCTTTTCGATCGATTTCGTGGGCTAGAGTGGGAAATCCGATGCCGCACCGGTTCTCCGCTCCGCCGGGGCGTGCGTGCACCGACAGGCTTCCGAGACGCCGAAAGCAGCTCCATGGTCCCCTGTGTCACCCCCCGCCACAGCTCGCAGACCGTCCCCGCCTCGGAGGTCCGGCCGGCCCCGCCCCGGGAACGGCCGCCCACCGTCCGCGTGTTGATATCTGACGAAGCGTCATTCATCCGTCGCAGCCTGCGATCGGTGCTGCAGGCGTGCGCCGACATCGATGTCGTGGCCGAGACGGCCGACTGCCGGGAGACCGTTGCGGCGGCCCGCGCCCTCGAACCGGACGTCGTCCTGACGGACATTCCCGCGCCGCCCCCGGAGTGCGGGCTCCCCGAGCTGCAACGGCTCCCCCGGCCGCCCGCGGTCGTCGTCCTGACGACGGGCGCCCGCCTCGACTCCGTGGACGAGGCCCTGGCCGCCGGAGCCGTCGGATTCCTGCTCAAGGACGCGCCGCCACGGGAGTTGGTCGCGGCCGTCCGCAAAGTCGCCCAGGGCCACGGCGTGCTCGCCCCCGAGGTCACGCGCCGCGTGATCGACACCGCGCTCAGGTGCCCGCCCGGCGTCACCCCCGACCAGCGCCGCCGCCTCGGCCGGCTGACCCGGCGCGAGCACGAGGTGCTCGCGCTGCTCGGCGCCGGACTGCCCAACTCCCGCATCGGCGAAGCCCTCGGGATGAGCGAGGGCACCACCAAGGGGCACGTCAGCCGCCTCATGGCCAAGCTCCACGCCGAGAACCGCGTCCAGGCCGCGCTCCTCGCGCAGCGGGCCGGCATCCCGGCCGACGCCCCGGGCCGGGAGTGACGGTCCGGGCCGGTCTCCGCGGCCGTGGACCACAGGTGCGGACCGACGTCCGGTGCACAGGGGCAGAATCATGAACGCAGAACATTCCCTCCGTCCGGAGGGCCTCGCCGGCGGCCGGACGCGCCCGGCCCGGCCCCCGGTCCCGGCTCCCCCGCGCCCGGGACGTCTCGCGTCCCTGGCCGCGGCCGCGCGCTCCGCATGGCGGCGCCCGCTGCTCCCGGCCGCCCTCGGCGGCCCGCGCCGGCACCTGCTCTGCGACACCGGCATCGCGCTCCTCGTCGCCGTCGCGTCGTGCCTGCAGATCCACTCCCTGAGCGCCACCGGCCTGGTGCACGGCTACTGCCTCTCGTCGGCGATCGCCGTCACCGCCGCGGCCACGCTCGTACTGCGCCGCCGCACGCCCGAGCTCTGCCTGCTCGCCGGGCTGGCCGCCAGCTTCGCCTCCGACGAGCGGACCCCGCTGTTCGCCGCCTCGTACGCCGTCGCGCACTACGGGGGACGGTCGCGGTTCGTGCTCGTGGCCGTCGTGGCCGCGGTCTACCTCGTCACCCGGCACTCCATCGGCATGGCCGACGCCACCACGGCGCAGCTGTACTACGGGGTCGTCGTCGAGATCGCCTTCCCTGCAGTGTTCGGCGGGCTCGTCCGGCACCAGCGCTCGGTACGCAGACTGCTGAAGGAACGGCTGGAGCGGTCGGGGAGCGCCGTCGAGAGCGCCACGCGGTTCGCGCTGCTGGAGGAGCGCACCCGGCTCGCCTTCGACATCCACGACCACATCGGCCACCAGGCCACCTTCCTGGCACTGCGGGCGGGCGCGCTCGAACGGGTGCCGGGCCTTCCCGGCGAGGCCCGGCAGGGGGCGGTCGCCGTACGGGAGGCGGCGCACCGGGTGATGGCCGACCTGCGGCAGATGCTGGAGGTGCTGCGGGACGGCGACGGGCGCCGGGCGGCGCTGGCCGGCCCCACCAGCTGCGCGGAGTTCCTGGGCGGGCTGGTGCGCAACATGTCCGCCGTGGGCATGGCCGCCGAGTACCGGCTGCACGGCACCGCCCGGCCGCTGCCCGCGGAGACCGAGCGGCTGCTGTACCGGATCTGCCGGGAGACCTTCACCAACGCGGCCAAGTACGCGCCCGGCGCGGCGGTTTCGGCCGAGCTCTCCTTCGAGGAGGAGCAGGTCGTGCTGGAGGTGCGCAACGGGCCGCCGTCCGGGGCCGTTTCGCTGCGCAGCTCGGGCCGGATGGGCCTGACGGGGCTGCGGCTGCGCACCGCCGAGGCAGGCGGCCTGCTGAGCGCGGAACCGCTGCGCGACGGGGGCTTCCGGGTGCGGGCCGAGCTGCCCGTCCCCGCGGAGCCGCCCGCACCGGCACCCGCACCGTGAACACGCCCTGCACGACCATGATCTGTGAGAACCGAGACCGAAGGGGACTCATGTCCATCCGCGTAGTGATCGTGGACGACCAGGCCATCATCCGCATGGGCCTGACCATGCTGGTGGACTCCTCGGACGACTTCGAGGTGGTCGCCGAGGCGGGCGACGGGGCCGAGGCGCTGAGCCAGGTGGCGGCGCACCGGCCGGACGTGGTCCTGATGGACCTGAACATGCCCCGCGTCGACGGGGTCGAGGCCACGCGCCGGCTGATGCGGCTGCCCGAGCCGCCGATGGTGCTGGTGCTGAGCGTGTTCGACACGGACGAGCGGGTGCTCGAAGCGCTGGAGGCCGGGGCGTGCGGCTTCCTGCTGAAGGACCTGCGGCCGGAGGAGCTGTTCGCGGCGCTGCACACGGTGGCCTCGGGGTGCCGGGTGGTGGCGCCGGAGGTGCTGACGAGCCTGGTGCGCCGGGCCGCCGACCACACGCCGATCCGGGTGAACGGGGCCGGGGAGAAGCTGTCCCTGCTGAGCCAGGGCGAGCGCCGGGTGCTGGCCCTGGTGGGTGCGGGGATGACGAACGCCGAGATAGCCCGGGCCCTGCACCTGTCGGGGGCGAGCGTGAAGACGTACGTGTCCCGCACCCTGGCCAAGCTCGGGCTGGACAACCGTACCCAAGCGGCCATCATCGCCTACGAGATGGGCCTCGCCCAGGGGACGCAGTCCCCGACTGGTTGAATTCTTCCCCTTTCTCTTCATCTTTTGCCCGACATACCCGACCGTTCGGTATGACAGCGTGGCCGTTCTTGTCCGAACGGAGAGCGAGTCGAAGCGGAATGCGTATGTGGGCCACGGGGCGGCAGCTGACAAGGGGTTCCTGCCGGTACGGCGAACCGTCCGACATCGGCACGGTCGTCCTGGCCGGGCTCCTGTCCGTCCTGGTCCTGGACGACAAGACCCTCGGCACGGGTCTCGTCGACGACTACGGCGTCTCGCTCGCCGTCGGGCTGGGCGCCTCGCTGACCTTCCTGGCCCGCCGCCGCCGGCCCGCCCTGTGCGCGGTCGCCGCCGTCGGCGCCACGCTCGTCACCGACGACCGCACCCTGATGGTCTTCGCGGCCTACACACTCGCCCAGTACGGTGGCCGTTCCCGCTACGCCCTGTGCGCGGGCATGGTGCTGACCTACCAGACGGGCCGCATCTGGACGCAGACCCTGGCACCGGCCACCGTCGTCACCGACTTCCGGAGCCTGACGGCGATCGCCGTTCCGGCCGTCATCGGTGAACTGATGCGCCGCCGCAACGCGATGATCGACCAACTGCGTCGCAGAATCGCCCAGGTGGAACTGTCCGTCGAGCAGGCTGCCCGGCACACCCTGCTCGAAGAGCGCAGCCGCATCGTCTCCGGCCTGCACGACGGCATGGGGCACGAGGTGACCGCGCTCGTCCTGCAGGCCGGTCACCTGCTGCGCACACCCGGCCTTCCGGACCGGGCCCGGCCGACCGCACTGGCCGTGGAGGCCGGGGCACGCCGGGTGATGGCGGACCTCAGGGAGTCCACGAAGGTGCTGCAGGGACGGCGGGAGGCGCTGGACCACAGCACGGCCTCGCTCATCTCCTACACCGAGCTGATGGCCGGACTGGTACGGAACATGGAGACCATCGGCGTGGAGCTCGAGTTCGGGACGACCGGGACACCCCGTGAACTCCCCGTCCGTATCGAGCGGATGGTGTACCGGGTCGCGCTCGAAGCACTGGCCAACGCGGCCAAGCACGCCCCGGGCGCCCCCGTCACGGCCCGGCTGGCGTTCACCGCGGACGCGGTGGAGCTGGAGGTGGCGAACGGACGCGCCGAAGGCCCCCGCATCCACGAGGACTTCGCCCCCGCCGGACTGGACGCGCTGCACCAGGCCGTGACCGGAGCCGGCGGAACCCTCGCCGCGGGCTGGGCGGGGGCGGACCGCTTCGTCCTCCGGACCCGCTTCGTCCTCGCGCCGAGCGCCTGGGACCGGATGCTGCCCGAGGCAGCGGCTCCGTCCGCGAGGTGACGTCAGAGCCGGGCGGCCCAAGTCTGCAGCGCACGACGGGTGTTCGCCCCGTACTCCCCCGCGACGTCCCCGCGCACCCCGTCCCACTCCTGGAACTTCCGGACGGAGTCGGCGGTGTCCACGTCGTACGAGCCGTACTGATGCCCGTGGTAGAAGCCGAGGCGCCAGAGGGTGTACTGCAGGTCGTGAACGGCCGCACCGGAGTCGCCGCGGCGGAGGGTGTCACCGGCGGGAGCGGAGGTGGATGCGCTGCTGGGGGTTTGAGAGGCACTCGTCGCACTGCGGGCGGGCTCCCTGGCCGGTGTCACGGAGGGGCTCGACGACGTGGCGGTGCGGTGTGTGGCGGCCGCCGCGTCGGAATGTCCGGGAACGGCGGCAGCGGATGAACTCCCCGATCGCTCCGTGTTGTTGGCGCTGTGACCGAGCCCGTCTGCTGCGCCGCCGGCATCGGGCAGACTCACAGCCGTACTCGGACCGCCGCCCACAGTGGTGAGCGCAGTGACGCCCAGGGCGGCCAGCAGAGTGGCCCCGCCCGCGGCGTACGGGATCCACCGGCGCCGTCCCCGCCGGTGCGAGGCCGGGCCGGGCAGGGAGAGGTCGATCCGTTGCACGGCTACTCCTTCTCAACGTGTGTGCCCTGTAAGGGGCGCCCCGTCAGGGGCGCGGGGAACTGCGCGACCAGCCACGGACGGCCTGCAGCCGACGCACTGCCCCAGGGGTCCGGGGCGAAGCCCCGGGTACTTCGGCTGCGGGCGCGTCGTGGTTGCTCGCGCCCACGCGGCGGAGCCGCATGATGTAACAGCCCCGCGCCCCTGACGGGGCGCAGCCCTACCCCTTCAGCAGGCCCGCGTCCCGGTACGCCTGCTTCTGCGCCGCCAACTGGGCCTCGTCGGGCGCGAGTCGGGGGTCCCACTGATAGGGCGGCGTCTTGCGCAGCACCTCGATCTTCTGGCCGGTCGCCTTGGCGAGCACGGCCAGAGTCTCCTCCGACGTCACTCCCGCACCCTGCAGATCGGCGGCGCCCTTGCGCAGCGCGGTCAGGAACTTGTCGGCGGCCGGCTTCCCGGCGAAGGCGGTGCCGAAGACGACGCCCGTGGCGGAGGTGCCGCGCGGCGGCACGGCCACGGGCTCGGCCACGTCGGCCTCTTCCATGGCCGTGGTGAACGGCGCGGGGGCCAGGGCCGCATCGACACCCCCGTCGGCAAGGGCGCTGCGCATGTCGGGGATCGCGACGTTGACGACCGTGACGTCCTTGAGCGTCAGGCCCGCCCCGCGCAGGGTCGCGGCGAGCTGATATCCGCCGGCGGCACCCGCACCGCCCGCCACCGCGACCTTGCGGCCCTTGAGATCAGCGGCGTTCTTCACTTCTCCGGAGTCCAGCACGCGCCGCGCGACTTCGAGGGCGGTGGGCGAGGGCCGGTCCCCGGTGGAGGCGCCCATCGAGGCGACGACCTTCACCTTCAGGCCCTGGTCCATGCCGTTGAACAGACCGGCGGAGAAGCCTGCGACGACCGCGTCCACCTTCCCGGTGCCGGCCAGCGGGACCGCGTCCTGTCCGGCCTGTACCTTCCGCAGGTCGACGTCGAGTCCCTGCTCCTTGAAGTAGCCCTTGGCCTGGGCGAGGTAGAGCGGGGCGAAGAGCGTGGACGGCACGTGGGCCACTGTCACACGGGTGGGCCCGGAGGCGTCGCCCCCGGACGCCTTCCCGCCGCTGCTCTGACAGGCGGCGAGGAGGGCGAGCGCGGGCAACAGGGCGACGGCGGACGGCATTCGGCGGCGCACGGGACGGTTCCTTTCGGGAGCCGGGTGAGGGGGAAGGGGGAAAAGGTGGAGCGGGCGCGGTCAGGGCTTGGGGGTACGGGCCCGCCAGGGCGCGAACAGCGGGGGCCGGGCGGCCTGCCACGGCAGCAGCCACCGCTCGGCCAGGGCCAGGGCCGCGGACAGCACCGCCCCCAGCACGGCGACGGTCACCAGCCCGACGTACATGCGGTCGGGCTGGAAGAGGGTCCAGGAGTTCCAGATCAGGAAGCCGAGACCGTTCTCGGAGTCCACGAACTCGACCGCCACGACGACCACGACGGCCAGCCCGACCGCGGTCCGCAGCCCGGTGAGGATCGCCGGGGCGGCCCCGGGCAGCAGGACGAACCGCAGGAGCCTGGGTCCGGACGCCCCGTAGGACCGGGCGGTCTCCAGGACGCGCGTGTCGATCCGCCGTACCCCGGCGAGGGTGTTGATCTGGGTCACGAAGAAGACGGTGATCGCCACGGAGAGCACCTTGGGCGTCTCGCCCAGCCCGAAGACGAGCAGCAGCAGAGGCAGC
Source organism: Streptomyces sp. NPDC002536 (assembly GCF_053594995.1). Classification (NCBI taxonomy): domain Bacteria; kingdom Bacillati; phylum Actinomycetota; class Actinomycetes; order Kitasatosporales; family Streptomycetaceae; genus Streptomyces; species Streptomyces sp. NPDC002536. Next base: position 89,517 of record NZ_JBSFWU010000004.1, on the reverse strand, counting down.
GTGGCGATCTTCGGCAGGCAGTACAGCGCGGCGAACAGCGGCCCGAGGGCGGCGCGCAGGGTCGCGGACACCCCCATCGCGAAGCCGGTGAGCGCCCCGGCGAGCGCGCCCAGCGCGTAGCCGGGCAGCAGCCGGCCGAGGGTGGCCGCGAGGTGGCCGCCGAGTTCGCCTTCGCCCGTCATGGCGGCCAGTTGCGCAGCGATGCGCGAGGGCGGCGGGAAGAGCAGCGCGTCGACGACGCCGGTGCGCGCGGCGGCCTCCCAGCCGGTGAGCAGCAACAGCGGCACGGCGGCACCGAGGACGGCGGCGCGGGCGGCGTCCCGGCGCGCCCCGCGAACGGCCGTACGGACGGCCTCTTCTCCGGCGGTCTGCGGGCGGGCGCTCATTCCTCGCCTCCCTCGGCGCCGGCATCCGTACCGTCCGTGCCGTCCGTGCGCTGTGCCGGGATGCGGGGGCCGCGGAGCGCCTGCCGGACGCGGACGCGCAGGCGTGCGAAGGCCGGGGTGTCCTGGATCCCCGGGGTGCGCGGGCGCGGGAAGGGCACCGTGAAGGTGTCCGTCACCGTGCCGGGGCGGCCGGACATCACGAGGACCCGGTCGCCGAGCAGGAGCGCCTCGTCGATGGAGTGCGTCACCATGACCACGGTCTTGCGCTCCTGCTGCCACAGCTCCAGCAGGTGTTCCTGCATCTCCAGCCGGGTCTGCGGATCCAGGGCGCCCAGCGGCTCGTCCATCAGCAGCACCGGACTTCCGGAGGCGAACGCCCGGGCCAGCGCGAGGCGTTGGCGCATACCGCCGGAGAGCCGGCCGGGGTAGGCGTCGGCGAACTCGGACAGGCCGACGCGGCCCAGCCACCGGTCGGCGACCCGCTCGGACAGCCGCCGGCCGACGCCCGCCATGCGCAGGCCGAACGCCGCGTTCGCCCGGACGGTGAGCCAGGGCAGGACGCCGAAGTCCTGGAAGACGAAGGCCACCGGCGGGACGACCGACAGCCCCGGCCGCAGCCGGACGCTGCCACCCGAGGCCTCGTCGAGGCCGCCGAGAACGCGCAGCAGAGTGGACTTGCCGCAGCCGGAGGGGCCGACGATGCAGACGAACTCCCCGTCCTCCACGGCCAGGGAGACCCCGTCGAGTGCGTGGAGCACCTCTCCCTCGGGCGAGACGAAATAGCGGTCGATGTCCTGTGCGGCCAGCACGGGTCCGGGGTTTTCGGTCGCGGGGGTGTTCACAAGGGAAAACTACGAACGCCGAACGGATCCGGACCAGTCGCCATTGGAAAACAATTTCTGGCCGAATGGCCGAGTTACCGCCTCCTCACCCGCTCGCGGCCGAGGCCTCCCTGGCCGCCCGCACGAACTCGGTGATCAGTGCCGGGTCCTTCACGCCGCGCCGCACCTCGACCCCGCTGGAGACGTCCACTCCCCAGGGCGAGAGCGTGCGCACGGCCCGGCCGACGTTGCCCGCGTCCAGTCCGCCGGCAAGTACCCACCGCCCGGCGGGCGGTACGAACCGGGGATCGCTCCAGTCCCACGGCCGCCCGGCCCCCGGCGCCGGGGCGTCCAGCAGCAACAGGTCCTCCCCCAGTGCACCGCAGGACTCCGGCCGCTCCGGTGCGGGTGCGGTGGCCCGTACCAGCGTGTAGCCCTCCGGGCGCAGGGCCTCGTAGTACTCGGGGCCCTCGTCCCCGTGCAGTTGCACGGCCCGGATCCCGGAGGCGGCGGACAGCTCCCGCACCTCCTCCAGCGGCTGGCCGCGGAAGACCCCGACGGTGAGCACCCGGTCCCCGGCGCGTGCCGCCAACTCCCTTGCTGTCGCGACGTCGACGCGGCGCGGGCTGTGGGCGAAGACGAACCCGACGGCATCGGCACCGGCGGCCACGGCCGCGTCCACGTCCTCGGCGGTCCGCAGCCCGCAGATCTTGATGAACAGCTCACTCACATCCTCGGCACGTTGCGGCACCGCCCGCGGCAGGCCGTCGTGTGCAGCGTAGGCCAGCCCGGGAACGCACCGGGAAATGGCGCGAAGGTGAGGTGTTCAGTCCGGCGCCGAGGTGATCAACTGGGTGGACATGTCACACGGAAAGGGACACTCCACCATGCGCGACATCTTCCGGAAGGCGGCCGCAGCGGCCGTCGCGACCGCTGCGCTCGCGGCAGGCACCGTGTTCACCGGCGCCCAGACCGCATCGGCCGCCCCGACCGCCCCGGGCGAAGTGACCGCCACCTGCCGGACGTCCGGCCTGCGGGCCGAACTCACCAGCACCGACCCCGAGCAGGCCGGCATGTCCCACCGGGGCAAGCTGCTCCGGCTGACGAACACCTCCGACCGCACCTGCGCGCTGCGCGGCTATCCGGGGCTGGAGGTGGAGGACGCCGGGCACCGGCCGCTGGGGGCCGACACCCGGTGGGGCAGCACCTGGTTCGTCCAGGACCCGGGCAAGCAGACCCTCTTCCTCCAGCCCGGCCAGTCGGCCGAGGCCGACCTGGTGTGGGGCGTCGCCGACGGCACGCGCGTGCTGCACGCCTCCTACCTGGAGATAACGCCGCCGGCCTCCACCGACCACCTCACCATCCCGTTCGAGGAGCGGGTGACCAACGGCGCCCTGAGCGTGACGGCCTTCGCCTACCGGATCAGCGTCCCTTAGCCGGCTTGGGAGCCTGCTTGGGCTGCGCCCCGGCCTTCTTCTTGGGCTGCGGGGCGTGCGACGGGGCCTTCCCCTTCGCCGGCTTGGCGGGCTTGGACGCCTTCGGCTGAGGCGCCGGCTTCTTCTTCGGCTTCGCCTTCGACTGCGGCCCGGGGTTCGGCGGCTTGATCCAGCCCTTCTTCACCAGTTCGTCGCAGTGCCACTTGGCGTACTCGGGGCTTTCCTTGTGCTGCTTGGCAGCGTCGAGGCAGTCCGCGTAGGGCCAGGGCGGCTGCTCACCGGGCACCAGCACTGCGGCAGGGGCAGCGGGCGCAGCCTGGGCGGCGGCCGCCGACGCTCCCATTCCACCGACCGCAAGGGCGGCTGCCAGGGCGATACTCATCCGACGCACGGGAATTCTCCTCTTCATTGACGCCGCATCACGGCGTTCCGGCTGAACAAGACCCCTTGCGCCCAACGAGGGCGGCGGCCCGAAGAAGCTCCTTGCCATGCGCTTGGCTGCGCGAAGCCACTCGACCGGAGCAGCGTGCAGAACGGTCGGCTTCCGGGCTCTTGCGAGCCCGGAAGCCGACGAGTCCCGCATTCCACGGTCAGTTGTCTATGACCTCCAGCGTCACCTGCGTCAGCCCCTTGTCCGTGTCCGCGATCCGGCTGAACGCACCTCTGGTCAGGTCGATACAGCGGCTCGTGTCCGTCGGGCCCCGGTCGTTGACGCGGACGGTGACCGACTGCCCGTTGTCGGTGTTGGTCACGCGCACCTGCGTGCCGAAGGGCAGGTCGCGGCTGGCCGCGGCCATCGCCTCGGCGTCGAACGGCTCGCCGCTGGCGGTGGGCCAGCCCGGCGGTATCTCGCCGGGGGCCCCGTACCACGAGGCGGTGCACGTCTGCACCCCGCCGTCGGCGTGGGCCGGGAGGGCGACCGTCGTGGCCAGGCCCGCGGTCAGGGCCGCAGTGGCCAGGACGGTGCTGATCTTCTTGGCAAGCTTCACGGAATTCTCCTGAGTCGTATGGATCGTACGAGTTGTCTGTGGTGTCCGGGTCAGCCGAGAACGGCCGGGAGGTCGTCGGTGTAACCGTTGTCGGCCAGGTCGGACAGGATGTTGCCCATGGCCTCGACGCTCTGGCTGCGGTCGTTCTCCTGGGAGCCGTCGTGCATGAGGATCACTCCGCCGCCCTGGAACTCCCGCTTGTAGTTCTGGAAGATCGCGTCGACGCCCGGTGTCTCCCAGTCGCGGGTGTCCACGGACCAGCCGATCGGCTGCATGCCCTGGCTCGCGGCGTACTGCTGGACGTCCGGCGTCCAACCGCCTTCCGGCGCGCGGTAGTAGTCGATCTGCGCGCCGGGGGCGGCGGCGTGTATCGCGTCCGAGGCCTGCTGGAGGTCGGCACGCGCCTGGTCCGGGCTCTGCTGGGTGGGGTTCACGTGGTGCATCGAGTGGTTGCAGAGGTGGTGACCCTCGGCGACGATGCGCTTGACGAGGTCGGGGTACTGGCGGGCGTGGTCGCCGATGACGCAGAAGGTGGCGGTGACCTGACGGTCCTTCAGCAGGTCGAGGACCTGGTTCGTCCAGGTGGGGCTGGGGCCGTCGTCGATCGTGAGGGCGAACGTCCGGGAGCCGGCCCCGGCGTTGGTGTGGTTCACCACGTCGGTCGTCGCGGCCGAGGCCGTGCCGGGCGACGCGGCGAACAGGGCGGCTGCCGCGAGTACGGCACCGGCACCCTTCAGGGTTGCACCGAGCAGCTTCATGGTGTGGCGTGTCCTCCATGTGGCGGGCGAGCAGGTTCCGTGCCGACGCCGGTGGGGGCGGTGCGGCACGGAAGGGATCCTGCAGGCCCGGCATAGACAAACTGTCACCACTTGTGGAACATGCGCCTCATCAGCACGCCCGCGGCACACGTTGACCCGTTGTTGACTCCGCTGCCGGACGGTGATGTCCGCGGCCCACGACCGGGCCGCGGACCCCCCTGAAGGAGAGCGTCAACCGTGCACAGAACCCACCGCCGCCGCACCGCCGCATCCGCCGTCGTCGTCGCCACAGCCGTTCCGCTGCTGGCGGGACTCACCTCCACGGCCGCACACGCCGAGGACCACCGGCTCCCCACCTCCGGTCACCAGTACCGCATCTCGAACTACGCGGGCGGAGCCCTCCAGTGGGACTCCAGGGCCAACGGCGCCGGAGTGCACGCGCGGGACTGGGACGAGCGGCGCAGCGAGCAGATCTGGCAGCTCAACGACAACAACGGCAACTGGTCGATCACGGTTCCCGGCACGAACAACGTGGTGGACCGCGACCTGCGCGCGAACAGCGTCGGGCTGTGGAACACCATAGGCAGCCGCAACCAGCAGTGGTGGCTGCAGGCCGTCGCAGGCTCCCGGGCATGGCTGTTCCACAGCTCCGAGGGCGGCGACCGCTGCCTCGCCCGCATCGGCGACCGCAACGGCGACCAGGGCGTCGAGGCCCGCCCGTGCGACGCGAACGACGCACGGCAGCTGTGGAACATCGACGAGGCCGCCGCCCCGCCCGTCGGCCAGGTGGACATCCGGGGCAAGGTCATCGACGCGGGCGGCTACGACCCGGCTCGCCTGATGGCCTGGTACGAGGCGAACAAGGGCCTGCTGCTGGACCAGTACCCCAGGATCCAGCAGGTCCTGACCGGCGGCGCCTACCAGGTCAAGCCGTACATCAACGTCGTCTTCGACGCCTCGTACTTCGCCCCTGGATCGGGCGCGGCCGCGGTGTGGGACCCGAATCCCCGTCCCGAGTGGGACAACAAGAAGACCATCGTCATCCGGCCCAGCCAGGTCATCAACAATCCCGGTGACATCGGCCTGTTGGTCCACGAGCTGACGCACCAGGTGCAGGACGCGAATGTGCGCGAGGCGTGGCTGCTGGAGGGCATCGCCGACTACTACCGCAAGTACGTCTACAACGTCCACGAGAAGCCGGGCACTCCGACCGGGGCGGACTACAACGGCGGCTACAACCCGACCGCGTACATGCTGAACTACATCGTCAACCGGCAGTCGGCGGGCGAGGGCATCATCATGCGGCTCAACAACCGCATCCACCAGAACGGTTCTACTTCCCCGGACGACATCCTCGTGGAGATCACCGGCAAGTCCGGGCGGCAGTGGTGGACGGAGATGTGGAACGAGATCCACGCCGGGACGTGGAACAACCACGCGCTCCGCGATTAGGACGCTTCTCGGCCGTCGAACACGGAACCCAGCGCCTTCTGGAGATCGGCGGGCTCGCGGTAGTGCACACCGGTCATGCCGAGTGCGCCGGCGGCCTCGACGTTCTCCAGTCGGTCGTCCACAAACAGGCACCGGCCGACGGCAGTTCCTGCCCGGCGGGCTGCGATCTCGTAAATCTCCCGGTCAGGCTTGGCCACCCCCGCCCGGGCACTGCTGACGACGTGGTCCGCGAGATCCGCCAGCCCCATCGACTCGAGGTCGCGCTCCAGCTCCAGGGTCGCGTTGGTCACCAGGACCAGGGGCATGTGTCTCCGCGCCCGGCGCAGCAGGGCCACCACCGTGGCGTCGGCCCGGAACGGAGCATCGGCAAGCGCCATGCCCAGCCGACGGGCCTGCGCCGGCGGTATCCGGTCGGAGAGCGCCGATGTGATGGAGTCCACCCACTCCTCTTTGGTGATCCGGCCGAGGAGGAGCGGCAGGTCCACTTCAGGGGCGAAGGCCACTCCCGCGGTGGTGCCCTCGGCCAGTCCCGCAGCACGTTCCAGCTCGGCCAGCGGGGCCGTGTCGTAGAAGCGGATCACGTTGTCGAGGTCGCACAGCACCGCATCGAAGGGCCTGTTGGATATCCCGGAAGCCGTCATCGCCCATGAATAGCACGGCGTTCCGCCGTCGGCCCGTCAGAAGCCCGGCGGTGTCTCCGCCCAGACGCACACCGCCGGCTCGGTGCCCGGGTTGTGGTAGCGGTGCGGGGTGGTGGAGGCGAAGCTGACAGCGTCTCCGGGGTGCAGGCGATGGTGAACTCCGTCGACCCAGTAGTCGAGTTCGCCGCTGAGCAGCACACCCGCCTCCTCGCCGACATGGGTGTGGGCCTGACTGCCCGAGGACGCACCGGGTGCGACCTCCAGCATCATCAGCTCCAGGCGGCCGCCCGAGGCCGGGTTGAGCAGCGTGTACGTGACACCGTCCACCCCGGCACGGGTGAGTTCCACCCGCTGGTCCGGGCGGGTCACGACGCGGCGCTCGCGGCGGTCGATCTCGTGGAAGAGGCGGCTGAGCGTGACGCCCAGGGCGTCGACGATCGTCCGCAAGGTGTTGATCGTCGGGCTGTTGACGTTCCGCTCGACGTTGCTGAGATAGCTGCGGGACAGCCCGGTCGCCTCGGCGAGACGCTCCAGGGTGAACCCCTTGTCCAGGCGTTCACGTCGCAGATGCTGTCCGATCCCGGACTGGTCCTCCTGCGATTCGTCGGCCTGTCCCATCGGACGCTCCCTGTCCAGTAATCGATACGTGCCGTCCGGAAACGGAACAGCTGCGTCTAGGATAGTGGACGGACCGTACGAGATAGTGGAGAACGTGATGACCGCTGAGCTGCGTCTCGACCTGGCCGCCCTGGAGCACAACACCGACCTGATGGCCCGCTGGTGCCGCGAGCGTGATCTTGAGCTCTGTCCTCATATCAAGACCACGATGACCCGGGAGATCGTCGAACGGCAGCTCGCCGCCGGCGCCTGGGGCGTCACGGTGGCCACCGTCGATCAGGCCGAGGTCGCCCTGGAATGGGGCGTCCGCCGCATCATGATCGCCAACGAGGTGGTGGACGAGGCGGGTCTGGCCCGGATCCGGGCCCGGCTGGAGACGGTGACCGGCCTGGAGCTGTACGCCTTCACCGATTCCGAGGCCGGCCTGGCCCGCGCCGTCGCCGCCCTGGAGGGCGTCCGCACGCCGCTGCGCCTCCTCGTGGACGTGGGCGCCGAAGGCTGCCGCACCGGCGTGCGCAGCACCGAGGCCGCCTCCGCGCTCGGCCGCGCCGTGGCCGCGGCACCGGGCTGCGTGACCCTGGCCGGCGTCGCCGCCTACGAAGGCGTGCGCCCCAACCGCCGCGACCCCGACACCCTCGGCGCCGTCACCGATCACTGCCGCACCGCCGTCGAGGCCTTTCGCGTGCTGGCACCGCTGGTGACCGCCGGACCGCCGGTCTTCACCATCGGCGGCTCCGCCTTCCCCGACCTGGCCGCCGACGCCTGCCACGAGCTGGGCGAGCAGTCCCCCGGCCGCGAGCCGGTGCGCGTCCTGCGCTCGGGCTGTTACGTCACCCACGACCACGGCACCTATCAGCAGGTCACCCCCGTCCCCGGCCTCCGGCCCGCGCTGACCGTCCGCGCAGTCGTGGTGTCCGTACCCGAACCCGGACTGGCCGTCGTCGGCGCCGGCAAGCGCGAGCTGCCCCACGATGCGGGGCTGCCGGTGCTGGTGGGCCCGCCCGGTGCGGCAGGCACCGCGACGCAGATCTTCGATCACCATCTGGTCCTCACCGGTGTCTCCGGCCTGGCCGTCGGCGACGTCGTGCACCTGGGCATCTCCCACCCGTGTTCTGCTTTCGACAAATGGCAGGAGATCGACGTCATCGCCCCGGACGGATCGGTCTGCGCGACTTGGCGCCCGCGCTTCCGGCCCGGCGGGTGATACTGCGCTGCCCTGGTCGTCCTGAAGACCGACCAGGGCAGCGAGTCAGGCCGCGAGGGCCCTCACAAGGTTCAACCGCCGTGCGTGTTGCGGCGCTTGCGGCTGAGGAACGCCACGCTCGGCCCTGCTTCCGGGGCTCGGTCGGGCCGAGTTCCGCGCCGGGTGGGCAGAGGCGTGGCGCGGAAGACGTCGTCGGGGTCGAATCGGCGCTTCGCTGCGAGAAGTCGTTCGGCGTTCGGCCCGTAGGCGTGTGCGATCTGTTCGGTCTCGTCGGGCCCGAGCAGGTCGGGGCAGCCTCCTGGCAGCGCGGCAGGTCTCAGCGCGGCGGACAGGCTGCGCGCCCAGGCGCGGTGTTCGTGTTCTCGGGCATCGCCCGGTTCCCAGACGGCGATGGCCTCCGCCGTGAGGTGGGGGGTGCGGTTGGCGAACGCCGTTGCCGTCGCGGGCACGCGGGCTGCGGCGCCGTGCAGGCTGTGCAGGGAGACGGCGGACAGGGGCGAGGTCAGGGCGTTGCCCGCGTCGTGGAGGGCCGCCCGTACCGAGGAGTCGAGTGCGGCGACGGTTCGCGGGCGGATCTCGACGTGCCTGCCGAAGGGGAAGCGCGCGTCGGTGCCCGCGAGCAGCTCGGGCATGGTGGTGGGGCCGAGTCGGGCGGTCAGGGGTTCGCCGAGGGCCTGGAGCTGCGCCAGGGCCCGTTCGCCCGCGCGGGCGTCGTCGCCGCTCCAGGTCGGGGCGACGAACACGACGGGCGCTCCCTCCGGGCCGTCGAGGATGCCGCACTGCACCGTCAGCTCGTCCGGCCCGTCGGGCACGAACTCCTCCAGCCGGGCCAGCACGGTGGCCGCCTGCCTCCAAGGGAACACGATGGTGCCGGACAGGAGCGTCGACACCGTGTGGAGCCGGACACGCATCGCGGTGACCAGGCCGAAGTTGCCGCCTCCGCCGCGCAACGCCCAGAACAGGTCCGGTTCCTGCTCGGCGTCGGTCGTGACCAGTGAGCCGTCGGGGAGTACGACGTCCGCGGAGAGCACGTTGTCCAGCGCGAGTCCGAACCGGCCGCTCAGCGGCCCGTATCCGCCGCCCAGGCTCTGGCCCACCATGCCGGCCGCGCCTGCGGTTCCGGCCGCTGCGGTCATGCCGAAGGGCTGGGCGGCGGTGACGAGATCGGCGGCCGTCGCGCCGCCGGCGACCTGTGCCACTGCTGCTGCGGGGTCCACCTGCACATGGCGCAGGCCGGACAGGTCGACGGTCACGCCGCCGTCGGTCAGTGCCCGGCCGGCCCAGTCGTGGCCGCCGCCGCGCACCGACAGCGGCAGGCCGAACTCCTGCGCAGCAAGGACCGTCACCCGGGCGTCGGTTGGGCCGGTGCACCGAACGATCACGCCGGGGCGGTGCGGCACCGCGCCGTTCCACACGGTTGCGCCGGCGTCGTAGTCGGGCCCGGAGGTGACGACCCGGTCGGCATCGATGGTGCGCCGCAGGGCGTCGGCCAAGCGGTCGAGCTGCTTGCTCGTCGGGGTGGTCACGAGAGGCCTCGTTTCGGACCGCGGCCGGCCGGGAGTCCCAGGGTATCCGTCCGTTCACCGATGTCACCCGGTCCTGCAGTACTGGACGTTGTCGAGAGATTCGATTCGACTGCCCAGCCGTCATGACGGGTCGCCGGGGACGTCGGAGAGCAGGCTCCGGACGATGGGCCCTGCCGAAGCGCCACCGGTCTTCCCCTGCTCGACGACACACGCGATGGCGACGTTGCCGCGATGAGCCACGATCCAGCCGTTGTTGGGGGCGTCCTCGGTGACCTCGGCGGTGCCGGTCTTCGCTCCGACGCCGCCGGGCAGGCCGTCCAGGACCTTCGCCGTGCCGTCGGTGACCGTGGCGCGCATCATCTCCTTCAGCCGGTCGACCACGTTCTGCGGCAGCTCGGAGGTCGTCGTCGTGTCCTTGTTGCCGCGCGTGATCGTGGGCTGGTGGAACGTGCCCGAGGCCGCGGTGGCGGTGACGGACGCCATGATCAGCGGGTTGGCCAGCACCCGGCCCTGCCCGATCATCGAGGCGGCCTTCTCCGTCTCGTCGCGGGGAGCCGGAACGGACCCGTCGAACGACGGTATGCCGGTGTGCCACTCCTGGCCGACGCCGAAGTACTTCCTGGCGACATCGCCGAGTTCGCGGTCGCCGAGCTTGTCGCGCAGGCTGATGAAGGCGGTGTTGCAGGACTCGGTGAAGTCCTTGAGAAACGTCGCGTTGCGGTGTTCGGACGTCTCGACGTTGTGGAACTGCTTTCCGACGGTGAGGTACTTGGGGCAGTCGACGATGTCGTCGGGCTTGACCGCGTCCTTGAGCATCAGCGCGCTCGTGGTGACGACCTTCCAGGTGGAGCCGGGCGCATAGGTGCCGGAGACGGCGCGGTTGAATCCGGAAGGGGAGTTGGCCACGGCCAGGATCTCGCCGTTGTCGACCCGCAGGGCGACGAGCGCGGCATTCTTGCCGTCGGCCTTCGCAGCGAGGGCCTTCTCGGCTGCGGCCTGCCAGGTGGAGTCGATGGTGGTGCCGACGGGCCGGTCGGCGGACCGGGTGGGCTTCTTGCCGAAGGTGGCCTCGGTGTCCTTGACCTGCCCGGTGGCGCGGTCGACGCGCTGGATCGCACCGCGCGGACCGGCTCCGGCGGCACGGGCGACCTGGGAGAGCACGGGCCCCAGGGAGGGATACGTGTCCTTGGACAGCGCGCGGCCCGCACGGTCGGTCACCTTGGCCCCGTCGCCGCCCTCGCGGTCCAGCCGGAACTTCTCCGTGTCGCTCAGGTGCGGGTGGACGACGGAGAGGGCCCAGGCCACCTTCCAGGAGCCGTCCTCCTGCTTGCGAAGAGGGAGGGTCGCGTCGTAGGTCCATGTACCGAGGTCGCCGACGGGCATGTCGGCCGTGAACGGAACAGTGACGCTGCCGTCCTCGGCGACCGTCGCCGAATGCGCAGTCAACGTCGGCTTGTTGATGCCGAGTCCGGAGGTGAAGTTGCGCAGCACCTCCTGGGCCTTGCCGGGGCTGGTGGTGCGCTCGCCGGCGTTCGGCAGACGTCCTTCGGCCCAGTCGACCAGGAAGGCCCGTGCCTGAGCCGTGGCGTCAGGGTCGGGAACGGGCGGGCCCTGGGCGAACGGGCCCAGTTCGGCGGCGTACGCGCCGCCGGCGACGACGGCGAGTGCCAGGGCCGCCGCACCGGCCGTCCGGATCACCGGGCCGGTTCTGCGGCGTTTCGGGGCGGGGCGTTCGGCTTCGGTCCTCGACGGACCTTCGTTCGTACTCACGGGACGAGGAGAGCAGCGGCCTGCACCGCATGTCCAAGAGTCCTATCAATCTGAGATCGATCAAAAAACGATATGCTTCCTGCTCATGGACCTGATCCGGCACCTCGAATGCTTTGTGGCTGTTGCAGAAGAGTCACATTTCGGCCGTGCCGCAGCGCGTCTGGGCATCGCCCAGCCACCGCTTTCGCAGCGCATCCAGCGTCTGGAGCGCGAACTGGGCGTGCGCCTCTTCGAGCGCACGAGCCGACAAGTGACGATCACGAAGGCCGGAACGCTGCTGCTGGACGAGGCACGCGAACTCCTCACCCGCTCCGAGGCCCTCATGGCCACCGCGCGCCGCATCCGGGACGGGGAGAGCGGGCTGCTGCGCGCCGCACTGCCGCCGGACATCTCCGGCGAGACCGTCGCCGCGATCCTGGCAGGCTTCCGGCAGCGCCACGCCGGTGTCGAGCTGGAGCTGCACGAACTGTCCACCGCCCAGCAGCTCACCCGGCTTGCCTCGCACGATCTGGACGTCGGGCTCATCCACCACCCCTGCGACATCACCGGTCTCGAACTGGGCCCGGTGCTGCGCCGCGAGGTGGGCGTGCTGCTCCCGCGCCACGCACCCGCCGCCGCGCTGGACAAGGTCCCGCTCGCCGCCCTCGACGGACACGAGCTGGTCCTCTTCCCCCGCTCCGGTGCTCCGGCGCTCCACGACGACATCCTGACCACGTGCGCCCGCAACGGCTACACGCCCGCCGTCGTCCGGCAGGGCCAGGGCGCCAGCTTCGTCCGCGGCCTGATCCTCTCGGCGGGCGCCGTCGCCTTCAGTCCGAAGGACGCCCACAGCACGCACGCCGCCGAAGCAGACCCGGACATCGCCTGGCGTCCCCTTGCAGGGGCTCCCCTGACCTGGCGGCATTCCGTCGCCTGGCCCCGAGGGCGCGGCGACGCCGCCGTCGGCGCCTTCACCGAAGCGACCACCCGCGCCCTTCTGGACGCGGCCGCAGGCGGCGCGGAGGAACCCGCGCGGCCGCTCTACCTGCGCCCGGCATCGGAGTACTGGCTGTGACGACCACGACCACCACCCGCCGCCGCATCCACGCGGCCTTCGCCGCAGCCGGCGTCACCGGCCGGCTGCACGCGCTCGACATCGACTCCGGCGCGGAGGTCGACGCGGGCGCGGACGACGCGGTCGTCACCGCCAGCGTGCACAAGCTCTGTCTGCTCGTCGCCCTCCACCAACAGGCCGCGGCAGGGCGCGTGGATCTCACCGAGCAGATCGAATGCCCGCCGGCAGGCCGCACCGCCGGTCCCACCGGGCTCGCCGCCATGCTCGACACCGTCCGCATGTCCCTGCGGGACGTCGCCTACCTGATGATGGCCGTGAGCGACAACACGGCCGCCGACCTTCTCCTGGACCGGGTCGGCCTCGATGCGGTGAACTCGGCCACGGCCGGCCTGGGGCTGACGCGGACGCACGCCGTCCACACGTTCCACGAGATGCTGGCCACCGTCAGGGAGGACGCCGGTCCCGGCCAGGCCCGGGCGCTGACCGATCCGCAGGTCGTCGCCCGGCTGACGGCTCTCGACCCCGCCCGTACCAACCGCAGCACCCCGCGCGAGATGACCCGCCTGCTCGGCGCCGTATGGCGCGACGAGGCATGCCCCGCCGAACACGGCGCGGCGATCCGCCGTCTGATGGGCCTTCAGGTCTGGCCGCACCGGCTGGCCTCCGGCTTCCCTTTCGACGACGTCCATGTCGCGGGCAAGACCGGGAGCCTGCCCACCCTGCGCAACGAGGTCGGTGTCGTCGAGTACCCGGACGGCGGCCGTTACGCCGTCGCGGTCTTCACCCGCGCCGCCGGCACGGCCGCCACGCTTCCGGCAGCGGACGCCGTCATCGGCACCGCCGCCCGGATCGCGGTCGACGCGTTGCGGTCCCCGTAGGACCGCTCGGTCCTACGGGGAGTTCAGCGGCACCACGGCGCCCCGTCAGGGGCGCGGGGAACTGCGCGATCAGCCACGACGCGCCCGCAGTCGAGGTTCCCCCAGCTACCGCTGGGAGGTGCCCCCAGGGCTTCGCCCCGGACCCCTGGGGTAGTGCGTCGACTGCAGGCCGGTGGGGGCTAGTCGCGCAGTTCCCCGCGCCCCTGACGGGGCACGAACATCCGCCGGACAAGCCCTAAAAGGACGAGGGCAGGTCCTGCTCGGCCCAGATGGTCTTTCCCGTGGCCAACGGACGCGTGCCCCAACGGCGGGCGATCTGGGCGATGATGAAGAGCCCGCGCCCGCCCTCGTCGGTCGTCCGGGCGTGGCGCAGGTGCGGCGCGCTGCTGCTCTCGTCGGTGACCTCGCAGACGAGGGTGAGGCCACGGATGACGCGCAGCGTTATCGTGCCGACTCCGTACCGGATGGCGTTGGTGACCAGTTCGCTGACGATGAGCTCCGTGGTGACCTGCAACTCGTCCAGCCCCCAGGCGTGGAGCCGGTCGTCGACCAGGCTCCTGGCACGCGAGACCACGGCCGGGTCCCGCTCGAGTTCCCACTCCGCCGTCCGGTCGGCACGGAGCGCCCGTGTCCGGGCCAGGAGAAGGGCCACATCGTCGCTCGGAGGCCTCGCGGGAAGGGCGTTGACGACGCCGTCACAGATGTCGTCGAGCAACCGGTGCCCGGGGGTGAGCACATGGACGAGCCGGTCGGGGCCGGACTCCGTGTCCCGGGTCAGTGCGTGCAGGAGCCCGTCGGTGTACAGCACGACGACGGTGTCGTCGGGCAGTTCCGTCGCCATGCCCTCGAAGGGCAGGCCGCCGACGCCCAGCGGTGGACCGGCAGGGAGATCGGGCACCGTCGCCGTGTCGTCGGGGCGGAGGAGGACGGGCGGCGGGTGACCTGCCGTGGCCATGGTGCACTGCCGGCTCACCGGGTCGTAGACGACGCACAGGCAGGTGGCGCCGAGGCTCTCCGTCCCGGGAGGGGCGTGCTCGGCCAGGCGCAGGACGAGGTCGTCGAGCCGGGCGAGGAGTTCGTCGGGAGGCAGGTCCATGGCGGCGAGGGTGTGTACTGCGGTGCGCAGCCGTCCCATGGTGGCGGCGGCCTGGATCCCGTGTCCCGAGACGTCGCCGACGATCAGCGCGGTGCGGGCGCCGGAGAGCGGGATCACGTCGAACCAGTCACCACCGGCTCCCTCGCGCGCGTGTGCCGGCAGATACCGGGAGGCGATCTCCAGGGTCGTCTCCCCCGCCAGGCCGTGCGGCAGGAGACTGCGCTGCAGCGTCACCGCGATGGAGTGCTCCCGGGTGTACCGGCGTGCGTTCTCCAGACAGAGGGATGCCCGGGCCGCGACCTCCTCCGCCAGGAAGAGGTCGTCGTTGTCGAACGGCTCCTCCAGGTTGTGGCGCACGAGGACCGCCACGCCCAGCACGATGTCGGAGGCACACAGCGGTACGACCATCGCCGAGCCCGGACGTCCGGACACCGTGCCGGAGGCGGCGTCCCGCACCGGCCTTACGGAGAGGGCGAGTTCGGACTCGGAGGCCAGTACGGCCCGGCCCGTGGTCCGGCTCTCCACGACGGAACCGGGCCCCGCGTACCGCACCGTGTCGCCGGCCCCCACCGCCGGACGCCAGCACTCGTGCACCGAACACAGCCTGCCCGAACGGACCAGCACGGCGTCCTCGCCGAGGGGTTCCCTGACCGGCTCGTGACCCTTGACGACCCAGTCCGACAGCTCGACGGTGCAGCAGTCGGCCAGCCGCGGCACCGTCACGTCGCAGAGTTCCTGCGCGGTGCGCATCGGGTCCAGGGAACGCCCCAGCCGGCTGCCCGCCTCGTTGAGCAGCATCAGCCGCCGTCTGGCCTGCCAGCGGTCGGTGACGTCCAGGGTCATGAAACCCACGCCGACACTGCCGGTGTCGGCGTCCTCCAGGCGGAAGGCGGACAGGGCGAAGGCACGCTCGTGCGTCGGGTCGGCTTTGACGTGTCCGTGATAGATGTGATCGATCACGGGCTGTCCCGTGTCCAGCACCCGCTGGATATGGGCCCGGGCCTCCCGCACGATCAGCCCCGGCTGGAGCTCGCCCCAACGGCGCCCGACGGCCTGCCCCCGGGCCACTCCCCCGCCGTGCTCCAGCGCGCTGTTCACCCACACGTACCGGAGGTCGTCGTCCAGGACGGCCATGGCGACCGGTGACTGGCGGAGAAAGTCCTCGTAGAGCGAGGCGATCAGCCCCGGCCGGGGCCAGGGGCGCATGGGGGTGCCCGTGATCAGCCAGTACACCCGTTCCGGCGGGAAGACCAGCCGGGAGATGCCCACGGTCAGCCGGACGTCGTCCCCGTCGCGGTGCCGCAGGGCCAGGACGCCCCGCGACGGGGCCGCCAGTGCCCCCGGCGCCAGCTCGGGTGCCCAGAGCAGCCGGTCCGCGCGCTGTCCCACTGCCTCGTCCGCCGTATGGCCGAGCAGGGCCTCGGCCCCGGCACTCCAGCCGGCCACGGTTCCCTCCGCGTCGAGCAGGGCGACGGCCACATCGAGCTGCCCGGCGGGCTCCGCGGCAACGCCGTTCTCATCCCTGCCGGAGGTCGTCACTGCGGCTCCTCCGCTGCACTCAAGGTCGCATGGTGACCGACAGGCACAAGTATGGTCTCGGCTCCGGGGAGACGCATGCGCAGGAAGCAGGGGTCCGGTCACCGGTTCCCGGAGCGGGCGCGCAGCAGTTCCACGACGACCGGCAGCGTGGCGATCACCACGATGGCGATGATGATGGGCTCGATGTTCTCGCGGACGAATGCGACGGTGCCGAGCCCCGCCCCGAGCAGGATCAGCCCGGCCCCCCAGAGGACTCCGCCGACGACGTTGTACGTGAGAAAGGTCCGGTAGTTCATCCGGCTCGCACCGGCGACGATCGGCGTGAACGTCCGGGCCAGCGGTACGAAGCGGGCCAGGATCAGCGCTTTCGGCCCGTGCCGCTCGAAGAACCGGCGCGTGCTGTCGATGTGCCCGCGCTTGACGAGCCGGGAGTCCGGGCGCTCGTGGAGCGAGACACCGGCCCTGCGGCCCAGGACATATCCCGCCTGGTCGCCGAGAACGGCGGCGACCACCACCGCCGCGCACACCAGCCACAGCGGTTCGTCGAGTTCGCCGGTGGTGACCAGCAGGCCGACCGCGAACAGCAGGGAATCGCCCGGCAGGAAGAAGCCGACGGGGATGCCGGATTCGAGGAAGACCACGACCAGGACCCCGATCAGCCCGAACCGGCCGACCAGTTCGTGCGCGTGCGGTGATGCGAAGCCGGGGGCTGGCATGACGCGAGCATATTCCGCGCAACCGGCCACCGGCCTCTCGCGGACGAGCGCGGCCGGGGTGATCTCACGGCATTCGCGCGTACTCCCTGCAGTGCAGCCCGGACTACGGTGCGCACCCGGTTGCCCGTACGACCTGCGGCCAGTGGTGGACGTCGAGATCACGGGTCTGCGGAAGGGCAGGATCACCGGTCCGCGGAATCTTCCTCGTACGGCGGGAGTTCGACCCGCACGGTGAGCCCGCCGCCGGGGTTGGCGACGGCGGCGACCGTGCCACGGTGGGCCACGGCGATCGAGCGCACGATGGCCAGCCCGAGTCCGTGGCCCGAACGGTCACCGGACAGCCGGGACCGTGGCCGGTAGAAGGGTTCGAAGAGACGGTCGACGAGTTCTTCGTCGACCGGCGTTCCGGTGTTCACGACCTCCAGGGTCACGGTGGCGTCCCGGTGGACCGCCAGCTGCACCGAACCGCCGGGCACGTTGTAGGTGAACGCGTTGTCGAGCAGATTCAGCACCAGCTGCCGCAGGAGCGTGCTGCTGCCGCTGACGACGCAGCCTGCATTCTCCGCTTCGACGGTGAGCAGGAGCCCCTCCGCCTCCGCCCGGGAGGTCCGCTCGGCGGCGGTGCGGGCTGCAAGGGCCGCCAAGTCCACGGGCTCCGGGTCGAATTGCGCATGGTCGGCGGAGGCCAGGTCGAGGAGCGCGTTCACGATGGTGATGTTGCGTTCGTTCGTCTCCCTGAGGACCGGGGCGAGTTCCGCCAGTTCCTTCCCCGAGCCGTCCTCCGCCGTCACCTGGAGAATCGCGCGGGTGGTGGCGAGCGGCGTGAGCAGTTCGTGCGAGGCGTTCGCCGCGAAGCGCCGGTGGGCGGCGAGGGACTCCTCGATCCGGGCGAGCATCGCGTCGAAGGTGTCGGCGAGTTGTTTCAGCTCGTCGTCGGGGCCGTCGGCACGGATGCGGTGGTCCAGCTCGCCTGCCTCGGCCTTCGCGGCAGCCTGGCTGATGGTCTGCAAAGGAGCCAGCAGCCGCCGGGTGAGGAACCAGCACGCCGTCAGGCCCGCGATCATCACCAGCAGCATTCCGCCCACGGACACGGCGAGTACGGTCGCCCAGACGTCCTCCTTGGTACGCACCCCGCCTTCGGGGACCGGACGGGGATCGCTCCTCAACGGCTCCCCATGGGTGTACGAGGACCCGGAGCCGCCGGAGGGAACGCTGACGGTCGTGGTCAGGTCGTAGGTCGGGATGTAGCGAATGCCCACGTAGATGGCGGCGACCAGCAGGGCCCCGGAGGCGCACAGAGCGCCGGCGAACCACAGGAACAGCCGGCCGTGGATACCGAGCGTGCGACGCCTGCCGCCGCGGCGCAGGCAAAGTCTGCTGCGCCACATCCTCAGTCTTCTGCACAGCGCGGCGGTTATCACTCGGACCTCAGGAAATAGCCGGCGTTCACGGCCGTGTGCACCAGTCGTGGTTCCCCGATTTTCCGGCGCAGGGTGTGGACGACGAGGCGCACCGCATTGGTGTGGGAGTCGGTCTGTGCGTCCCACGCCTTGTCGAGCAGGTACTCCGTGCTGAGCACGCCGCCATCGGCGCGCATGAGCAGTTCCAGGACGGTCAGTTCCTTCGGCGTCAGCCGGATCTCGACGCCTCCGCGCCGGACTTGGCGGCGGTGGGTGTCGAAGGCGAGGTCGGCGAAGGCGAGCACGGGCGGGTGGGCCATGGGCGTGCGCCGGTACAGTGCCCGCAGTCTGGCCACCAGTTCGGGGAAGTCGAACGGCTTGGCCAGGTAGTCGTCGGCACCGAGGCCGAGCCCGTCGACCTTGTCGCCGAGCCGGCCGGCGGCCGTCAGCATCAGGATCCGGCAGGCCAGCCCCATGGCGACGATGCGGCGGCAGACCTCGTCGCCGTGGACACCCGGCACGTCCCGGTCCAGGAGCACCGCGTCGTAGTCGTACACGGCCAGCCGCTCCAGGGCCGTCGTCCCGTCGTGCACGACATCGGCCGGTATTCCTTCCTTCCGCAGTCCCAACTCCAGGACCCGCGCCAGGTGCTTCTCGTCCTCGACCACCAGCACGCGCACGAGCAACCACCATTTCCTGAGAATTCCATGAGAGTTTCCCGGTCCACCGGCCGACCGGAATCCGTGTTTCCAGTATCCACTGAACCGCGACACAACCGTTCAAACACCGCTCAAATCCCGCCTCCCCTAGCGTCCGTATCCGTTCGGGACGATTCCGTTCACCGGGAGAGAAATGAATCTGTTCAAACGGGCGTGGTGGCGGATCGGCGGTCATCCGGGGAAATCCCTGATGCTCGTCGGTCTGTTCTTCGTCATCTGCACGCTGGTCCTGTCGGGATTTCTGATCCGGTCCGCGGCGGCCCGCGCCGCTGCGGATGCCAAGCAACGCGTCGGTGCCGTCGCCACCATGCAGCTGGACATCAACGCCCTCATCGAGTCCGGGAAGTTGCAGTCCCAAGGGGGCGGCGGCACGCCCGGCCTCATCGGCAAGGAGGGCGACCTGCACCGCGATCTCGTCGACAAGATCTGCAAGTCGCCGGTCGTGAAGCAGTGCAACTACACGTCGGACTCCGGCGCTGCGCCGACGCAGAGCACCGGGCTCTACCAGCCGGTCCCTGCGCCGCCCGGACAGGACACCCAGGGCACCGACTTCTTCAAAGCGGACGGCGTCCGCGATCTGAACTCCGTAGCAGCCTTCCGCAACGGCGACTCGAAGATCGTCTCCGGTTCCGGCATCGGGCCCGGCTCGAAAGGCGACGCCGTCGTCGTCGAGGAACGCATGGCGAAGCAGAACAAGCTGAAGGTCGGCGACAAGGTCAAGCTCAAGGTCGGCGAGCTGCCGCCGCCAGGAGAGAAGCCGAACACCGACGAGCACGAGTTCACCGTCGTCGGCATCTACAAGAGCAGCACCGCGGACACCGGCAAGTACGTACCGGCCATCACGAACCCGGCCAACCAGCTCTACGTCACCCCGGAAGGGGCCACCAGGCTGAACGGCAAGGACCCGGCCCAGGGCGCCACGGTCAAGCAGGCCACGTTCACCCTGGGCGACCCCGCCGACATCGACCGGCTGAAGAAGGACGCCGAGGCGGCCGGAGCGGACCTGAAGATCTTCCCGCTGAACGTCAACGACAAGCAGTACAAGACCCTGGTCGGCCCGATCACCAGGACCGCCGGCTTCGCCACCGTCACCGTCTGGCTGGTCGCCGTCGCCGGTACGGCCGTCCTCGCCCTCGTCGTCGCCTCTTCGCTGCGCGAACGCCGCAAGGAACTCGGCATCCTGCTCTCCCTCGGCGAGAAGAAGACCAGGCTGCTCGGTCAGCACCTCGTGGAAGTCGTCGCCTGCGCGCTGCTGGCGATCGGACTCTCCGCCGCCGGCAGCCAGTTCCTGTCCCAGGGCGTCGGCGACTGGCTGCTGGCCGGCGAGGTGTCGTCCGCCAAGGACGATGCGGCGAACGCGGACAGCGGCCCCGACCACAGCGCCGTCACCGGACCGGGAGGCCCGTCGCCGGACGGCTCGTCCACGGGCGGGTCCGACGTCGGCCCCATCGACAGGATCGACGTCAGGCTCGGCATGGCCGACATCGGCAAGGTCGGGGCCACGGGCCTCGGCATCGCGGCACTGGCCACCCTCGTCCCCGGCACCCGCGTCCTGCGCCTCAACCCGCGCGACATCCTCGTGAAGGGAGACTGACCATGACCGCACAGCCCCCCGTCCTCCAGCTCACCGGACTCACCCGCTCCTACCCGACCCGCAACGGCAGGCGAGCCGTCCTCAAGGACGTCAACCACTCCTTCGAAGCAGGCCGCATGTACGCGGTCGTGGGCGCGTCCGGCAGCGGCAAGACGACCCTGCTGTCCCTGGCCAGCGGCCTCGACACCCCCACGTCCGGCTCGGTGCGCTTCCGCGGCCGCGACGTCGCCGAACTCGGCCTCGGCCGCTACCGCAACCGGCACGTGGCGACCGTCTTCCAGTCCCTGAACCTGCTCACGTACATGACCGCGGTCCAGAACATCACCTCGGCGATGGAGATCACGGGCGTGAAGGGGGTCCGCAGGAAACAGCGCGCCAGGGAACTCCTGGAGCTGCTGGGCATCGGGGACGAGGATCGGAATCGCAGGACCCTCCAGCTCTCCGGCGGGCAGCAGCAGCGCGTGGCCATCGCCCGCGCGCTCGCCTGCGAGGTGGACGTCCTGTGCGCGGACGAGCCCACGGGCAGCCTCGACCACGAGACCGCGGCCGGCATCGTCGACGTGTTCCGGAAGCTGGCCCACGACCAGGGCAAGTGCGTGATCGTGGTGACCCACTCCCGCGATGTCGCCGAGGCCTCGGACGAAGTCCTCCGGCTGAAGTGGGGCCGTCTCACGGCACAGTGAGAAAGGGGGAAATCGGCGCATCGCCCACCGGCCGGTCCATCCTCCGACGCCGAGTGTCGACTTTCTTCCACCACGAAGCAACTTTGGTATGCGCCCAGGTGTCCCGCGTGCCGTTAGTTTTTGTGCGCGGCCCGCACTCCGGCAGGGGCATGAGTAGCCGGGCCCGGAGTGCGACGTCGCCGTGTGGCCCTCGTCGCACTCCTCGTCTGCCTGTGGCCGTCATCCCCCGTTGCGGCCACGGGCAGCCACCGCGCAGTGGCCCGGACCGGACGAACGGCATCGATTGCAGTCCGGGCCACTGCGCGGATCTTCACGGCTCTTCTCGCACCGCCTGACGGTCGAGCTCGCCCCGTAAGGGGCGCGGGGAACTGCGCGAGCAGCCACGACGCGCCCACAGTCGACGTCCCGGAGCTGCGCCCCGGACCCCTGGGTAGTGCGTCGGCTGCAGGCCGTCGGTGGCTAAGCGCGCAGTTCCCCGCGCCCCTTACGGGGCACCCCTCAGCGCACGTCGCCCATGAGCGCAGCGACCCTCTTGCGGTACATGAAGATCGCGAATCCGGCGACGCTCGCGAGGACCGCCCCGGCCCCGATGGCCCCGGCACCGCTGGGTTCCACGCCGACGAGGGCCAGCAGGCTCGTGATGCAGTTGCCTGCAGTGACCGCCAGGAACCACACGCCCATCATCTGGCCCGCGTACTTCCGCGGAGCCACCTTCGTGGTCACCGACAGACCGACCGGGGAGAGGCAGAGTTCGCCGATCGCCTGGATCATGTAGATCGACACGAGCCACATCGCGCCGGCGATCAGGTACAGGACGAGGAGCGCCTTCATGCCGTAGAAGCTGAAGCGCTCCCACAGGTTGACAGCCGGAGAAGTGACCGAGGCGTTGCCGACGCCGCGCGCCCTCCGTCCCCTTCGCCCTCACGCGCCTTGTGGCGGGGCCGGAGGCGTGGCCCGGAACGGCGGCACCCAGCCCGTGCCCCGGCCCTGTGCGTCCAGGAGGCGCCCGGCGCGTTTGACCGTACGCACCCCGGTGAGCCAGCGGCGGACTTCGGCATCCGGAAAACGGGCGGCGAGCGCAGCGGTCATCCGTGGAATGTCCTGGAGGGAGGGCAGCCACAACGTCACCAGCACGTCTGTCACGCCCACGCAGGACGCCACCAGCCGCGCCTCGGGAATCATCGCGAATGCCCGGGCCATCTCGCCCAGGCGCTCCGCCGGGACGCGTGCGGCGAGCGTCGCCGAGACCGGCCAGCCCGTGACCTCCCAGGCCATTTCGCAGCGGACCACCACTTCGCCGCTCGCCAGCAGGGCCTCCGTCCGGCGCCGGGCCGTGCCTTCACCGAGCCCGCACGCCGCGGCGATCGCCGCGTACGAGGCCCGCCCGTCCTCCGCAAGGGCTGCCAGCACCTGCTGGTCCACCTCGTCGAAGGCCCGACGGGGCTCCAGTTGTCCGCGACGCTCGGCTGCGGCGCGCATTCTGCCGGCGGCTTCCGGGGACAGAGCGCGCAGCCGCCATTCGCCGCCGTGCAGATGAAGCCTGACCAGCAACGCCGTGTCGAAGGAGAGCAGGCCCGGAACCGCAGGCAACGGGCCGAGCAGATATTCGCCGAGCGCCATTCGGCTGGGCGCGACGACGGTGGCGAACAGATCCCGGTCGCCCACGGTCAGTTCCACCGAGATCGCCTCGGAGTGACGAGCCATGGCGGTGGCAGCGCTGAGCGCCTCGCCGGAGGCACAGGACGCGAACACGAACGCGGCCGCCGGATCCGCCGCGCCCTCGCGCACCTGGCCCGGGTGCGCGGTCGTCCAGGCCAGCCCCGCCTCCTTCAGCCGCGCCCAGTGCCGGGCCACGGTTGCCGGATTGACGCCCAGGACGTCTCCGAGAAGGGTCCAGGAGGCTCGGGGATGGATTTGCAGGGCATGCAGGATCTGGAGGTCGATCGGGGTGACTGTGGTGACCGGGGTGGGGTCCATCGCCCCCGAGGGTAACCGCAATGTCCGCCGTCACCCGGTTTGATCTCGCCGTAGTCGGCGCACAAGGCGTAGACACGATGCGTGAAGGATTTCGCCGTTCCGGGCCGTCCTCCGAGCGGAATAGTGCAGGAGCAGGGCCGCGCGCGAACCGATCCTGCGGACAGCGGCCTGCCGCCCGACGCTCGGAGAAGATTCAGGGCAATTGCGCTGCACCCGGCGCGTCCCGATCAGAGATCCCATCAGAGCGGCAGCAGTACATGAGCCCCCTCATCCCCGGCGAGCACCCCGGCCGCCTCCTCGGCGTCCGGACTCTCGATGTCGTCCGGCAACCCAGGGTCGTCGACGGTGCCACGTGCATCGCGGCGTGTGCCGCCGCGCTCCTGGCCCTGGACCAGGTTCACAAGAGCGGTCTGGTGTCCGGCTATGCGGCTTCGTCCTTGGCCGTGGGCCTGGCGTCCAGTGCGCTGCTGCTGCGGCGGACGGCACCCACGCTGGTGATGGTGGCGGCTCTCCTGAGCACGCTGGCCTCCGACGACGCCACGCTGCTGATCTTTGCGGCCTATTCCCTGGGCAGCTACGGCAAGCGCAGCAGGTGGGCCGGGGTCGCGGTCGGCGGCCTCCTGTACCTGCTCACGCGGACCTGGGTGGAGCCGCTCCCCCCGGAGGCGTCCGCCATGGCGTACGACGCCGTCGTCAAGATCGGTTTCCCTGCCGCACTGGGCGAGTTGATGCGCCGGCGGCGCGAAGTGGCCTGGCTGCTGCAGCGGCGCCTGGTGGCGGCGGAACACGCCGTCGACCAAGCCACGCGTCAGGCCGTCCTCGACGAGCGGACACGTCTCGCCTTCGACATCCACGACGGCCTGGGACACCGGGCGACGGTGCTCATCTTCCAGGCACAGGCGCTGCGTTCCACGCCGGGGATGCCCGAGCCGGCTTCCGCCCTGGCGTCGACGGTGGAGGAAGGGGCCCGGGGAATGCTCCAGGACATGCGCAGCATCCTCGACGTCCTGCGCGACGCGACGGATCCCTCGGAGCAAGGCGGGCCGCCCTACGCCCAGTTCGCCGCTTCGCTGGTGTCGAATCTGTCTGCTGCCGGCATCGACGTCTCCTTCCGGCAGACCGGCGAGGCACGGCCCCTTCCTGCCGGCGCGGACGGCATTCTGCGCAGCTGCGGGCGGGAGGCACTGACCAACGCGGTGAAGCACGGACATGGCGCTCCGATCTCCCTGCACCTGGCGTTCACCTCGCACGAGGTGTGCCTGGAGGTGTGCAACGGGCCCGGCATCGCCTCGTCGCTCTCCCGGCTGCCCGGTGGGCTCGGGATGGTCAGCATGCGGGAGCAGGTTGCCCGGTCAGGAGGCCGGATCCAGGCCGGGCCCACCGATGACGGCGGCTTCCGGGTCCACGTCGCTCTGCCTGCACCGCACAGCACGGACGAGGAGCACTGACCGGTCACGCGGCTGGGGACCGAAGGTCGACCGATCGGCAGTGGAGAGTTGACTCCCCGGCGGCAGTACGGTCAGTCTCCGGATTCCTTGTTCCGGTCGGTGACCACCAGGCCGGCTTCGTAGGCGAGAATTGCGGCCTGCGTCCTGTTCTCGAGTCCGAGACGGGCGAGCATGCGCGAGGCATACGTCTTGACGCTGGCGAGCGAGAGATGGAGTTCCTCGGCGATCCGTTGGTTCGTGTAACCGGCACCGATGAGGGCCAGGACGTCGCGCTCGCCGTCCTTCAAGGAATCGATCTTCTCTTGCAGTCCGCCGGCTCCCGCCGGCATCCGTGCATGGGCCCGGCTGACCAGTTTGGCCGTGATCTCCGGCGACATCACGGTGCCGCCCACCGCCACCGTCCGCACGGCCGCGATCAGTTCCTCGGACCGCAGGTTCTTGAGCAGGAAGCCGGCGGCTCCGGCCTTCAGGGCCTCGATCACCAGGTCGTCGGTGTTGAAGGTGGTCAGGGCCAGCACCTTCGGCGGGTTGTCGAGCCTCATCAGCCGGACGGTGGCCTCCACACCGCCGATACGGGGCATGCGGAGGTCCATGATGACGACGTCGGGCCGGTGCTTCTGGCAGGTGCTGACCGCTTCCGCGCCGTCCGCCGCCTCTGCGACGACCGCGATGTCGTCCTCGGCCTCGAGTACCGAGCGCAGCCCGGAGCGGATGAGGCTCTGGTCGTCAACAATCAGAACCCGAATGGTCATTGCCGTTTCCTTAGGTGCGACAGGGTGGGCTCGTTGTCTCTCGGGCAAGAAATCCACGGCCTCGTTGAAGCGATATACGGAGCCCGGCCGACCGGGGCCGACCGGATATTCCTTGAGTTCCCGGCGGGTGCCGGCAAGAAGGTCCACGCATTTTGACCTTATCGCGTCGAGGAAATCGTCCAACTGCGCGATCGGACACCACGCCGGAGACGTCGGCGACCAGGCCGTCGGCCTCGTCCGCCGGCAGGTCCGATTCACCCGGGCGGCGGCATACATCTGCACCTGCAAGGGCCCGGGTGTCACGCTGAGGCCATGTCCGAGGAGCGCAGCGGGGCGGAAGAAGCCGATGCCGGGCACATACCCGGCCTGAAACGCTCCACGAGGACCTGGCTCCTGATGGCCGCCCTGACCATCGCGGCGACCGCGAACGCATGTGCCTCCGACCCGTCCGGGTCGCCTGCCCCGCTGCGGGGCGTCGCACTCACCGATCACACCTACCAGGTGCCCCGGCCGCTGCCGTCCGGTGCCCCCGGCACACTGATCGCCGCCACCGACCACGGCGCGGACCCCCTCCTCGCCGCTGCAAGACGCTGGACCGTGCTGTACCACTCGACCGATGTCCACGGGACCGACATCGCCGTCAGCGGCACGGTGCTCCTGCCCGGCGGCACGCCTCCGCCCGGCGGCTGGCCCGTGGTGTCCTGGGCGCACGGCACCACCGGTGTCGCCGACAAATGCGCGCCCTCGCAAGCCCCGGACCTCGGCTACGACTCCTACGCCCGGCAAGTGCGCACCCTGATACAGGCGGGCTACGCCGTCACCGCATCGGACTATCCCGGCCTGGGCACACCCGGCATGCACACCTACCTGGTGGGCGCCGACGAAGGCAACGCCGTCGTCGACATCGTCACCGCAGGACGTCACCTGGCGCCGTCCCTGGCCCCGACATGGTTCGCCGTCGGGCACTCCCAGGGCGGACAAGCCGCTCTCTTCGCTGCCAACGCAGCGCACAGGGCACCCGCGCTGCACCTGGCCGGCGCCGTCGCCATCGCACCGGCCAGCCACCTCGGGACGATGCTTCCCGGCGTCATCGCGTCCCACGTGTCCAGCGAACTGTCCTTCGCCCTCTACTCGTTGGCCGGACTGAGCGCGACGGAACCGTCGGTCGACCTCCACCACCTGATCGGGCCCACGGCGCTGCCGGCCGCCGAGCAGGCTCTGGCCTCGTGCCTCAAGGACAGCTACGCGCCCCTGTCCCGGGTCACCACCGACCAGGCCCTTCCCCTGACCCAGGAGCAGCTGAACCGGCTCGGGAGCACCATGGCGTCCTACGGTGACCCGGACCGTGCCGCGATCGGGGGCCCCGTCCTGGTCGTCCAGGGCGAAGGCGACCTCGACGTGCCGCCGCAGTGGACCGAGGAAGTGGTTCGTCACCTGCGTTCGCTGGGCTCCCCCGCCGTCACGCTGCAGACATACCCCGGCGCCGACCATGACCAAGTGCTGGGCCGGTCCTCCTGCGACCTGCTGAACTTCCTTGCCACGCACGGGGGACGCCCGGTGGGCCACTGCACGCCGTACCGGACACAGAGCTGAGGCACCGTCCCGTCGAACGTCCCACCTCGCTGTGCGCGGTGGGACGTTCCGTCGAGACCGGCAGTCGTCGGTCGTCAGTCGACCGTGGCCGGTGCCTCCGCCTTCTCCGCCCTCGCCGGGCCGGCGTCGGCCGTCGGGCCGAGTCTGCCGCTCCGTACCAGCGCGAGGAAGGAGTCGAGCTCCTTCTTGACCACAGGAGCCAGCAGGTAGAGGCCGGTGATGTTGACGACCGCGAGGAGGAAGAGCACCGCGTCGGCCATGTCTATCAGGGAGGTCAGGGACAGCAGCGAGCCCAGCGCGACGAATGCCGTGTAAGTGGCCTTGTACGTGAGTTCGCTGGCGCGGCGGCGCCCGAACAGGTAGGTCCACGCCTTGAGTCCGTAGTAGCCCCACGTGATGATCGTCGAGAAGGCGAAGAGCAGCACTGCGACGGTCAGGATGTAGGGGAACCAGGGCATGACCGTGGCGAACGCGTCCGAGGTGATGGTCACGCCTTCGGGGGACGCGCCGGACTCGGCTGCTGCCGAACGGGCCTTGTCCCAGCCGGGGGTGGAGGCGATGACGATCGTCAGGGCCGTCATCGTGCAGACGACGACGGTGTCGATGAACGGTTCGAGCAGCGCCACCAGGCCCTCGGTGACGGGGTGCCGGGTCTTGACCGCCGAGTGGGCGATGGGGGCGGATCCGGTGCCGGCCTCGTTGGAGAACGCCGCCCGCTTGAATCCGACGATCAGTGCGCCGATGACGCCGCCCGTCACGCCTTCGGGGGAGAACGCGCCCCCGATGATGGTGGAGACGGCAGCCGGGACCGCGCTCGCGTTGACCAGGATGACGACCAGACAGGCCAGGATGTACGTGCCCGCCATGAGGGGGACGAGCCGGACGGTGACCTTGGCGATGGACCGGATTCCGCCGAGGAGGACGAGTCCGGTCAGTCCGGCCAGCAGCAGCCCGAAGATCAGGGCCCCGGAGGAGGAGCCCAGCAGGCCGTTGTCGCCGCCGGTGACGGACTTGAGCTGCGAGAAGCTCTGGTTGGCCTGGAAGAGGTTGCCGCCGAACAGGCCGAAGAACAGCAGGGCGACGGAGGCCGCCACGGCGAGCACCTTGCCGAGGCCCGCCATGCCGCGCTCGGCAAGTCCCTTGCGGAGGTAGTGCATCGGGCCGCCGGAGACCGTTCCGTCCTCGTGGACTTCCCGGTACTTGACGCCGAGTGTGCATTCCACGAATTTCGTGGCCATGCCGAGGAGGCCGCACAGGATCATCCAGAAGGTGGCTCCGGGGCCGCCGATGGTCACGGCGACCGCGACACCGGCGATGTTGCCCAGTCCGACCGTTCCGGACACGGCAGCGGTCAGGGCCTGGAAGTGGCTGACCTCTCCCGGATCGTCGCTCCTGGAGTATTTTCCGCGCACCAGGTCGAGGGAGAGGCGTATCCCCCTCAGCTGCACGAACCCGAACCAGAAGGTGAAGACGGCTCCTGCGACGACCAGCCAGGCGACGATCCAGGGGAACGTCACACCGAAGACCGTGACTTCGCCGAAGACGAATCCCGACAGGCTCTCGGCAACGGGGTCGAAGACCCCGTTGACGGTGTTCTCGATGCCGGAGGTGAGGGAATCCAGAGAGGACATCAGCACCCCCTCCGCACGTCACGTACTGCTGCCCGGCAATGTCTCGGACAATCACGGTCCGGCATGTGAACTCCTCTATTCATGGGACTGGTTGCCGCCGTCGGTCGCAAGCTGGGGAACCAGCAGTTCGCACCAGACGTGTTTGTGCCGGCCCTGATCGCGGGCCGCTCCCCACGCGTGGCTCACGGCAGCCACGATCTCCAGGCCGCGGCCGCATTCACGAAGAGATGCGCCGGCGCCGCCGCATGCTTCCCGGCCGACGCACGGCAGTTGTGGGCTGGGGTCGTGCGCGCTCACCCGCAGGGCCCCCGGCGCACCGGTCCGGGGCGGCACGATGTCGAGGCTCAGCGCGGTGAGGCATCCGCCGTGTTCCACGGCGTTGGCGGCCAGCTCGGCAATGACCAGCTCGACGGTGTCGACGAGATCATCGCCGTACTCGTGCTCGACGAGCCATTGACGGGCCCGTTGCCGGACATCGCGCAGGGGCTCCTCACCGAGGCAGTTCCGGGTCCATGTCACTGTGTAGCAACGCCGTGATGCAGGGATGACCGATGGCATGGGGCCGGCACCTTTCCGGAGGGCGTCCGGCCCCGGCGGATCTTCGGGGCCCGGACGCTTCGGCCGGGGCCTTCCCGTCCTCTGAGGGGCGGGAAGTCGTACCAAAAAGAACAGCACGTGCCCGGCAAAGGCGGTAATCCTCCATGGTGTGCAAAGGAAGCCAAAAGTAGACTGCCGCGATCAGGAAAAGTGAAGGCGTTTTCGGCCTGTGCCCTATTTCAAGGCGCACCTGTGCCGGGGTCGTGCGAGCGTGCACACGACCCCGGCACGGCAGTGGCCTTTCCTGCTCACCCCGCCTGGAGGGCGAGGGTGGGCGAGAGCCGGGCGGCGCGGACTGCCGGATACAGTCCCGCCACCGACCCGATGAGCAGGGTGGCGCCGAAGCCGCCGCCGACCGCCCACAGGGGGACGACCCAGGGCATGCCGCCCGAGGCGGCGAACACGTACGTGGCCGCCGAGCCCAGCACGACCCCGGCCAGTCCGCCGAGTCCGGACAGCAGCAGCGACTCGGTGACGAACTGGATGCGGATCTGCCCCCGGGTGGCGCCCAGCGAACGGCGCAGGCCGATCTCGTGGCGGCGCTCCAGCACCGAGATGATCATGGTGTTGGCCACCCCGACACCACCGACCAGCAGTGCCACACCGCCCAGTCCGAGCAGCAGATTGTCGAACGCGCCCTCCGTGGCGGCCTTGGCCTGGAGGGCCGAGGACGGGTTGGAGACCTCGACGTTCTGCGGATTCTGCGGGTCGGCGGTGCGTGCGAGCAGCTTGCGGACCGTCTCCACGGAGGCGTCCGTGGAGCGTTCGTAGATCTGGCCGGGGTGACCGTCGAAGTCCAGGAGGGTGCTCGCGGCCTGCCAGCCGACCAGTGCCGCCCGTTCGATCTCCGGCGCCAGCGGAAGCGGGTCGAGGATGCCGATGACCGTGAAGTACTGGTTGCCGATGAAGACTTGCTGACCGGGCGCGGTGATCCCCAGGCGTTCGGCGGCGACGCTGCCGAGCACCACCGAGGGGTAGCGTCCGTTCGCGTCGTTGAGCCAGGTGCCCGCACCGACCGTGCCGCGCAGGGCCTTCAGCAGGCCCTCACTGGCAGCCTTCACGGTGAGACCGCCGGTATCGCTCTTGGAGATCTTCTCGCTGCGCCGGACCGACGGTTTCAGGTCGCCGGTCGCGCCGACGTGCTCGACACCGGGGATACGGCTGATCATGCCCGGCGCTTCCTCGGGCAGCTTGGTCTTCTCGCCACTGAACATGTCCTGGCCGGGGGCGACCTTGAGCATGTTGGTGCCCAGCTTGTCGAGCTCCTGGAGCAGTTGGGCCTTGCTGGAGGCCGAGATGCCGACCACCGCGATCATCGTGGCGATGCCGATGGCGATGCCCAGCGCGGACAGCACGACCCGCATCGGCCGGGAGCGCAGCCCCGCCGAGCCGACGTGCAGCACGTCACGGGGGCCGAGGCGGGCCGGGGTCAGTCGGTCGCGCGGCACTGTTCCTCGCCTCCTTCCGGCCCTTCCGGCTCCGGCGGCTTCGTGCACGTGTCCTCGACGACCTCGCCGTCGCGGATGCGCACCTGGCGCGGCAGGGCACCGGCGATCTCGCCGTCGTGGGTGATCACCGCGATGGTGGCCCCGTCGGCGTTGAGGTCGTGCAGCAACTGCATGACGGCCTCGCCGGAAGCGGAGTCCAGGGCGCCGGTGGGCTCGTCCGCCAGCAGCAGGTCCGGCTCTCCCACCACCGCCCGGGCGATCGCGACCCGCTGCCGCTGGCCGCCGGACAGTTCGTGCGGCCGGTGGTGCATCCGGTCCCCGAGCCCGACCCGTTCCAGGGCCGTGGCCGCGCGCTTGCGGCGCTCGGCCCGGGTCAGACCGGAGTAGAGCAGGCCCTCGGCGACGTTGTCCTGGGCGGTGACCCCGGACACCAGGTGGAAGGACTGGAAGACGAAGCCGATGTGCCGGGCGCGCAGTGCGGACAGCCGGCGGTCGGAGAGGGCCGCCACGTCGTGGCCCGCGATGGCGACGGTGCCGGCGGTCGGGCGGTCCAGAGTGCCGACGATGTGCAGCAGGGTGGACTTGCCCGACCCGGACGGGCCGACGATCGCGAGCAACTCCCCGCGCCCGACGCGCAGATCCACCCCGCGCAGCGCCGCGACCCCGCCCGGGTACTCCTTGGTGACCTGGTTCAGTTCGACGACGGTGTTGGCGACGGTGGTCATGTCCTGGGCACTCCGACCTTCATGCCTTCCTTGAGGCCGGATCCGCTGACCTCGACCCTCCCCTGCCCGAACAGGCCGAGCTTGACGGGGACTTCGCGGGCCTTGCCGTCCTCCACGACCTGGATGCCGAAGCCGCCGGCGGGCAGGGCGAGCAGCGCGTTGACCGGGACGGTCAGCACGTTCTCGTGCGTCTCGCCCTTGAGCTCGACAGTGACCGGGGCCTGGTCGATGCCCTTGACCTCCGACGGATCGGCGAAGGTCACCCGGGCGGTGATCTTGGCATCGTCCTTCTCGCCGCCGCCCTTGTCCTTGTCGTCGTCCGAACCGGCACTGCGGTCGACGGAGGAGACCTTCCCTCCGACCTTGTCACCGCCGGGGAGCGTGACCTCCACACGGGTGCCGGGCTCGGCGAGCCCCGCATCCGAGACGTCGAGCTTGATCTGCACCTCGCGCTCGGCCCCGGTGACGGTCAGCACCGGGCGGCCGGGGGCCACCTGGTCGCCGACGGCCGCATCCTTCTTCTTGATCCGCACCGAGCTCGGCGCGAAGGCGATCTGGTCCGGGCCCGTCTCGCCGGTCTGCTTCAGGCCGTGGGACTTCTGCCAGCGCTTGAGCGCCGCCGCCGTTCCGGAGGTGAACTCCTCGTCCACGGTCAGGCCCGCTCCGTAGCCGAGGTCGCGCAGGTTCTGCTTCAACTGCCGGACGTCCGGCCCCTTGTCCCCGGCCTTGAGCTTCCGGTACATGGGCCGCTCGCCGTACAGCAGCCGGACCTTGGCACCGTCGGCCTCGTAGAGCGCCTCGTTCTGCTTGACCACCGAGCCGGTGTCCGGGAGCCAGGTGACCGTGCCCTGCGCGCCTCCGTTGAGCTTGCGCTCCTCGGAGTAGCCGAGGGTGCCGTCCACCTGGGTGCGGCTGCTCAGGTCCTGCCGCTTGATCGTGTCGGTCTTCTGCGGCAGGCCGTCCGTGCGCCGCTCCTGGCCCTTGCCGTCGTCACCGCTCACCGAGACGACCGCCGCCCCGCCCACCAGTGCACTCGCCACGGCCAGCGAGGCGATCACGTACTTCCTGGCAGGGCGCCTGCGTTCACTCCCCGAGCTTGTCACTGCACACCTTCTGAGCCTTCTCCATCTTCTCCTTGGGCACGTCGGCGCCGCCTCCCGCCTTCGCGGTCAGGTTGCCGTCCTTGAGCTCCGGGTCCGGCATGTCGACACCCTGCTCGCGCATGCACTGGGCGAACTTGATGGACTTGTCGAGGGCCTTCTGCTGCTCTTCCGCGCTCATTTCCTTGCCGGCACCGGGCAGGTCCTTGCAGGCTTCTTTCGCCTTCTTGAACGCCTTCTCGTCCTTCACCTCGATGCCCGCGGCCTGGCCCTCCTTGGGCTCCTCCACCTTCACACCGTTGTCACGCAGGCACTGACGGTATTTGTAGGCGTCGTCCTCCGCCTTTCCCTTGCCGGACACGTCCGAGCCCTGTGCACTGCTGTCCTTGCCGGAATCCGCACCGCCCCCGGTGCAGCCGACGGCGAACAGCGCCATTCCCGTAACGAACGCAGCCGTCATGCCGTACCTGACGTTCCCCATGGAATTCCTCCGTATCCAAGACCCGATGGCCGATGCCCCGGAGGCTGGCACACGCCCGTGTTTCGTTTCTCTCAACGAGGACGTTTACACCGACGAAAGGCCGCTCTCAGGTATATGTAGATGTCATGCGCGTGCTGGTCGTGGAGGACGAGGAATTCCTGGCGGAGATGATCGCCGAAGGGCTGCGGCGCGACGCCCTGGCCGTCGACGTCGCGCACGACGGCCTGACGGCGCTGGAACGGCTGCGCCTCGGCGAGTACGACGTGCTCGTCCTCGATCGCGACCTCCCCGGCCTGCACGGCGACGAGGTGTGCCGTCGCGTGGTCGAGGCACGCCTGCTGACGCGGGTGCTGATGCTCACCGCGGCCGATTCCGTGCGCGAGCGGGTCGCGGGCCTCGGCCTGGGTGCGGACGACTACCTCTCCAAACCGTTCGCCTACGAGGAACTGCTCGCCCGCGTGCTGGCCCTGGGCCGCCGCGCCCGGCCCGCCCTGCCGCCTGTCATCGAGCGGGCGGGCATCGCCGTGGACACGGCCCGCCGGCAGGCCTTCCGGGACGGCCGCTACCTCGCACTGTCGCGCAAGGAGTTCGGGGTGCTGGAAGTGCTGATGCGCGCCGAGGGCGCCGTCGTCAGCGGCGAGGAGCTGATCGAGCAGGTGTGGGAGGAGAACACCAGCTACCGCACCAACGCCGTCCGGGTCACGCTCAGCAAACTCCGTACGAAGCTCGGAGATCCCCCGGTCATCGACACCGTGCCGGGTCACGGATACCGCATCGGTGGAGCCGCGTGAACCGGCCTTCGGCACTTCGCGCACGGCGCATGCGGCTGCCCGGTGGCGAACGGGCCCGGCTGACGGCGCTCTACGGCGGACTGCTCGTACTCGCCGGAGCCATGCTCATCGGCCTGATCAACTTTCTCGTGGCCCAGGGCCTGTACACCACCATCAGTGGAGCGGTGGTAGCACGTCTGGAACCCGGCGCCGCCTCCCCGGCGCAGCCCCTTCCTTCCCCCCGCCCCTCCGCCGCATCCGCTTCCCCGGGGTCCGAGGTCTTTCAACGCGCCCAGCCTTCCGGAGAGATCGGCACCTTCACACGGGCTGCCGAACAGGCCACCCAGAACCAGCTGTTGACCATCTCCCTGATCACCCTGGCCGTCTTCGCCATCGTCTCGGTCGCGCTCGCGTGGTGGATGGCCGGGCGGGTGCTGCGTCCCGTCGGGGTGATCACCCGTACCGCCCGGAAGCTGTCCGGGGAGAACCTCCACGAGCGCATCGCCCTCGACGCCCCGTCGGGCGAGCTCAAGCAACTCGCCGACACCTTCGACGACATGCTCGACCGCATAGAGCATCTGGTCGGCGCACAGAAGCGGTTCGCCGCCAACGCCGCGCACGAGCTGCGCACCTCGCTTGCGGTGCAGCGGGCGGCGGCGGAGATCGGGCTGGCCACCTCGGACCCCGAGGCCGTCGCCCGTATCCGCCGCAAGCTCATCGAGGTCGCCGACAGCAGCGAACGGCTCATCGAAGGCCTGCTGCTGCTCTCCGTCTCCGATCAGGGCCTGGACCACCGTGAACCGGTCGCCCTGGACGAGCTCGTCCGTTCCGTGACCGCCGAGTACGCCGTCTCGCAGCAGGCCCGCGACCACGGCGTCACCGTCCGGGCCCAGACCACGCCGGTGACGGTGCAGGGCGACCCGGTCCTGCTGACCCACCTCGTGCGCAACCTCGTCGGCAACGCCCTCCGCTACAACCACGACGGCGGCCACGTCACCGTCACCGCACACGGCCGGGCGCTGGAGGTCGACAACAGTGGGCCCCATGTGCCCCCGGAGACCGTCCCGTACCTCTTCGAACCGTTCCGCCGCCTGGAAGAGCGTCGTCACGCGCGCGGCGAGGGCGCCGGCCTCGGCCTGTCCATCGTCGCCTCGATCGCCCGCGCCCACCAGGCCCGTACGGACGCCGAAGCCAACCCCAGGGGCGGACTGACCGTCCGCGTCGTCTTCCCCGGCCCCGAGGATGGTTCGTGAGCGGAGAAGGGCTCCGCTTGGCGCCCCTGACGGACAGGGCGAAGCACGCCAACTGTGGCATATCCCACGATATTTGAATTCGCCGCATCGTTTCTGATAGCCCGTTGTGTTATGTCCCCTCAAACACGCATACGCAGTCACCGGAAGCCCAGCAGTCCCGCCCTGCAGTCGTGGGTGGTCCGTACGGGCGTGGCCGGTGGTGTCCTCAGCACTCTGGCCGTCACCGGGGCCGGCTCCGCCACGGCGGCCGAGAAGCCCTCCGAATCGACCATGGAGATGCCGTCGTTCGACATCGGCCTCTCCGCCTCCATTGCACAGAGCGCGGCCGCCACGCAGCAGGCCGCTGCCGACCAGCAGGCTCGCGCACAGGTGGAACAAGCCGTCGAGCACGCCAGGAACGACGCCAAGAAGGCCGCCCAGAAGACCAGGGAGGAGGCCGAGCGCAAGGCCGAGGCCGAACGCAAGTCGGCCGAGGCGGAGAAGAAGCGCGAGCAGGCCAAGGACAACGGGCCGTCGCGCGCCTCGCGTTCTGCGGACCGTAGTACTCCGTCGGACAAGAACACATCCGAGCCCAGGGCATCGTCCTCGCCGTCGTCCTCTTCGTCCTCGTCCTCTTCGTCCTCGTCCTCCTCCTCGTCGTCCTCTGCGACCGGCAGCGCCGCAGCCGTGCTCGCGTTCCTCAAGGCCCAGGTCGGCAAGGCCTACGTGATGGGCGGCACCGGCTCCTCCGGCTCGTACGACTGCTCCGGCCTGGTCATGGCCGCGTACAAGAAGGTCGGCATCGATCTGCCGCGCGTCTCCCAGGACCAGTCGACGGCCGGCCGCCAGGTGAGCCTCGACAACCTCAAGCCCGGCGACATCCTGTACTGGGGTTCTGCAGGCAGTGCCCACCACGTCGCCGTCTACATCGGCGGCGGCAAGTTCATCGGCGCGCAGAACCCGAGCACGGGTGTCGTGGAGCGCGACATGAAGTGGGACATGCCGACCGGCGCGGTCCGCGTGCTGTGACCGCTGTGTAGTGGCCTGGGCCGGGAGCGAGCTGCACACTCCCGGCTCAGGCAGGCTCAGGCAGGCCCCAGGGGCAGCTCCACCACGAACGTGGCCCCGCCGCCCGGTGGTTCGGGCGCGACGTGGAGCGTGCCGCCGTGCCGCACGGCGATGTCGCGGGCGATGGCCAGCCCCAGGCCGCTGCCGCCGGCATGCCGACTGCGGGACTCGTCGAGGCGTGTGAACCGTTCGAAGATCCGCTCCCGGTCGGCGGGGTCGATGTCCGGACCGTCGTTGTGCACCTGCGCCCGCCAGGTGTCCCCGACTCGCTCGACGGAGACGGTGACCGAGGTACGGGCGTGGCGCAGCGCGTTGTCGAGGAGGTTGCGCAGCAGTCGCGTGAGGTGCAGGGCGTGGCCGCGTACGGGTGCGGTTACGGGTGCCTGGACGTGGATCGCGGGCGCGTCCGGCTGTACTGCCCGTGTCTCGTCGGCCAGTTCGCGGGCGAGGCCCGCCAGGTCGACGAGGGCGGCCTGGTGCGGTTCGGTGTCCGGGCGGGTGAGGAAGAGCAGGTCGTCGGCGAGTGCCTGGAGGCGGCGG
The DNA here is from genome assembly GCF_053594995.1 of Streptomyces sp. NPDC002536. Lineage (NCBI taxonomy): Bacteria > Bacillati > Actinomycetota > Actinomycetes > Kitasatosporales > Streptomycetaceae > Streptomyces > Streptomyces sp. NPDC002536. The sequence goes on along the minus strand of NZ_JBSFWU010000004.1, from coordinate 52,875 downwards.
GTGGCCGTCAGTGCGTCCCGGGCCGCTTCGGGCCAGTCGGTCTTGCCGGGGTGGGCGAGGGAGATCTCCAGCTGGGAGCGGAGTGCCGTGATGGGGCTGCGCAGTTCGTGCGAGGCGTCGGCGACGAAGCGCTGCTGCTGTTCGGCGGCGCGTTCCAGGCGGTCGAGGGTCTCGTTGGTGGTGACGGCCATGCGGGAGATCTCGTCCCGGGCGCGCGGGACGGGGACACGCCGGTCCAGGTGCCGTTCGCCGATCTCCGCGAGTTCGCGGCGGATCGCCTCGACGGGCCGCAGGGCACGCCGGGTCGAGAGGTACGCGGTGGCCGCGACGACCAGCGCGGCCAGCGGGACGCCGGCTCGCAGGGCGGGGGCCAGCTCGTCCGCGGCGGCCTGGGCGGCGTCGGGCAGGACGAAGACGTAGACCGTGTAACGCCCCCCGTTCGTACCGAAGATGGTGGGTTCGCCCCGCACGACGTCGATGGAGGCCGCGACGGCGGTCAGGGTGCGGTGGGCGAGCGAGACGGTGGGGGGTGCCTCGCCGTGCGGGGTGGGTTCGGCTGCGCCGACGCGGACGGTCCGGGTGTCGGTCCACTCCGGGCGCGCGTCGGCGGGTGCGGGCGGCAACTGCTCCACGAGGCCCTGGTACCCGCCTGCGCCGTTCCCGTGGGTGCCGATGATGCCCTTGGGGGTCAGGACCAGGAACGGCCAGGTCGACTGGTCGGCGAACAGTCCGCTCGCCCGCTGGTTGATGATCATGTTGCGGGCCACGGCGCGGGCCTGGACCCGGGCCTTGTCCATGGTGTCCGCGTAGCGGTTCTCGTACACGTGCCGCTGGAGCCACCACGCTCCGCCGCCGAAGACCATCAGCGCCGCCAGTCCGGCGAGGGTGGCGGTGCGGATGCGGGTGGGCAGCCGGTCAAACATACAGCGGGCCGTCCTCGACCAGCCGGTAGCCGGCGCCGCGCACCGTCTCTATGGAGTGCCTGCCGAACGGCGTGTCGATCTTGCGGCGCAGAGTGCTGATGTAGACCTCGACGATTCCGGGCCCGCCCGCGTAGGCCACGTCCCACACCTCGTCGAGAATGTCCGTCTTGGACAGCACGGCCCCCGGGGTCTGCAGGAGGCACTTCAGCACGGCGAACTCCCGCGCGGTGACGGCGACTTCGCTCTCACCCCGGCCGCAGCGCCGGGTGACCGGATCCAGCCACAGGTCCCCGTGGCGGAGCGTGCCCCCGCCGGTGCCGCCGCCGCGGCGGATCAGGGCACGCAGCCGGGCGCACAGCACCACGTAGGAGAAGGGCTTGGTCAGGTAGTCGTCCGCCCCGGTGTCCAGGCCCTCGGCCTCGTCGTGCTCCCCGTCCTTGGCCGTGAGCATCAGCACGGGAGTGTGCACACCGGCCGCACGCAGTTCCGCGCAGACCCGGTAACCGTGCACGCCGGGCAGCATGATGTCGAGGATGATCGCCTGGTAGGAGCGGCGCTGGGCGAGTTGGAGCCCGGTGAGGCCGTCGGTGGCGTGGTCCACGGCGTACCCCTCGGCCTCCAGCCCGCGCCGCAGAGCGGCGCCGACCTGCGGGTCGTCCTCCACTACCAGGATGCTCATGCCGACCAGGATGGCAGATGCTCCCATCTGCTCCCTTAAGAGGCCTTAAGGATCCTTGGCAGCGCTTAGGCACCCTTCGCGCATTCTGTGTGCAGCCGGCCGGCCGACCCGTGCCGGACGCCGACCTCCGGAGGGTGCTCATGGACACGCATGACGACACCGCGGTGCTGTCCGCGGTGGCGGACGGGGCCGGGGACCCGGACGACGGCCCGCCCGTCGGCTGGTCCCGGCGGAAGAAGGCGCTCACCGGCGGGCTGGTGGTGCTCGCCGTCGCCCTCACCGGTGGCGGCGTGGCCTACACCTGGCTCCGCGACCGCCCCGCCGACGCGGCACCCGAGGGGCCCGGCGAGGCCCGTACGGCCCCGGTGGTCAAGACCGACCTCAGCGAGAAGAAGACCCTGGCCGGAACCCTGGGATACGGCGAGGAGCTGACCGTCAAGGGCGCCGGCCCCGGCACGGTCACCTGGCTGCCGAAGGCCGGGGACAGGGCCGAGCGCGGCAAGCCGATCGCCCGCGTCGACGACCGGCCGGTGACGGTCTTCTACGGGGACATACCGCTGTACCGCAAGCTGGGACAGACCTCCGAACCGTCACCGTCCGCGGGGAACGGTGCTCCGGGGAGCAGCGCCTCCCCTTCCGCGACGCCCCGGCCCGGTGCGAGTCCCACGCCGGAGGGCACGGACTCCGCAGGTCGCGGGAACAGCACCGGCAGCGGTGAGATCGCGGGACCGGGCACCCGGGGCACCGACGTGAGGATCCTGGAGGAGAACCTCTACGCGCTGGGCTACCGCGACTTCGGCCGCCCCGACGACGTCCTCACCGATGCCACCGTCGCCGCCGTCAAGCGCTGGCAGAAGGCCAACGGCGACCAGCACCCCTCCGGCGTCGTCGACCCCGCCGACGTCCGCGTGCTGAAGGAGGGGGCCCGCATCGGGCAGGTCAAGGCACACGTCGGCGACCGCGCCGACGGCGAGCTCCTCACCCTCACCGGCAGCACCCGTTCCGTCACCGTCCTCCTCCCCGTCGCCGACAAGAACCTGGCGCACGTCGGGGCCAAGGTCACCGTCGACCTGCCGGGAGGCGGGAAGAGCACCGGCAAGGTCCGCGGGATCGGCACCGTGACCGCCCAGGACGGCAAGGGCGGTTCCGGCGGAGGTGACGGCGGCGCGGCGGACGGCGCGCCGAACGAGGCCAAGGTCAAGGTCACGGTCTCCCTCGACGACCCCGGCGCCGCCGGCGACCTCGACGGGGCCCCGGTGTCGGTCGGCTTCACCAGCGGCTCCCGCTCCGGCGTCCTGGCAGTGCCCGTCGGCGCCCTGGTGCCGCTGCGCGAAGGGGGCTATGCCCTTCAGATCGCCGCATCCGGCACCGGCAAGCCGCATCTGACCTCCGTGAAGACCGGCATGTTCTCCCAGGGACTGGTCGAGGTCACCGGCCGGGAGATCGCGGAAGGCGTGCGGGTGGTGACCGCCCAATGACCAGCACGCAGGAAGGGGGACCGGTACCCGTCCTGGAGTTGGAGGACGTCTGGAAGAGCTACCCGGGCGGCGTCCACGCGCTGCGCGGCGTGGACCTGTCCGTCGCCGAGGGCGAACTGCTGGGCATCGTCGGCCCGTCCGGCTCCGGCAAGTCCACACTCCTGCACGTGATGGGCATGCTCGACCGGCCCACCTCCGGCCGTGTGCGCATACGCGGCCAGGACGTCGAGGGGCTCGGCGACCGCCGGCTGTCCGCCCTGCGCGGCCGCTCGCTCGGCTTCGTCTTCCAGCAGTTCCACCTCGCCGAGGGCATGTCGGCCACCGACAACGTGGCCACCGGCCTGCTCTACGCGGGCGTGCCCGCCCGCCGCCGACGGGCCATGGCCCGCGAGGCGTTGGCGCAGGTCGGGCTCGCCGACCGGGCCGGGCACCTGCCGCACCAGCTCTCCGGCGGCCAGAAACAGCGCGTCGCCATCGCCCGCGCCCTGGTCCACCGCCCCGCCCTGGTCCTGGCGGACGAGCCGACCGGGGCGCTCGACAGCCGCACGGGCCACGCCGTGATGGACCTGCTGCGCGCCCTCCACACCGCCGGCACCACCATCGCCGTCATCACCCACGACCGGGAACTGGCCGCCTCGCTGCCCCGCCGCGTGGAGATCCTCGACGGCCGCATCCGGCACGACACCGGAACCCGCACGTCCGCGAAGGGAACGACATGATCTCCCGGTTCCGCAGGACCGCCCTGCAGGAGGCCGACGGGCCCGGCCCGGCCGGGGCGGCGGACGGCCGCCCCGTGCGCCTGTCCCCGCGGGACGTCCTCGCGCTGGGCGTGCTGCGCCTGAGGATCCGGCCCCTGCGCGCCGCGCTCTCCGCCCTCGGCATCTCCATCGGTGTCGCCACCATGGTCGTGGTCGTCGGCATACCCGCCTCCGGCAGGCAGGCGCTCGCGCAGGACCTGGCGAAGCTCGGCACCAACGTGCTGAAGGTGCAGAAGACTGCGGAGGCGGGCGGCCGGAAGAGCGGCGAACTGCCCGAGCAGGCCGCAGCGATGGCCGCACGCGTGGGGCCCGTCGAGGCCGCTGCTGCGGTCGGCAAGCTGCCCGGCGCCTCCGTGCGCCGCTCCGACAAGGTCGCCGTGGGCGACACCTCCGGGGTCTCGGTCGTCACCGCGCTCGGCGACTTCCGCACTGCACTCGGTGCCCAGGCCTACGCGGGCTCCCTGCCCGGAGGCGCCGCCGACGCGTTCCCCACGGTCGTCCTCGGCGCGAGCGCCGCCCAGCGGCTCGGCATCACCGACCTGAGTGCGCGGGACGGCACCGCAGGCCCCCAACTCCGCATCGGCGACCACTGGTTCACCGTCACCGGCATCCTCAAGTCGATGCCCCTGCTGCCCGAGATGGACTCCGCGGCCATCGTCGGCTGGCCGGCCGCCAAGGAGAAGCTCGGCTTCGACGGCCACCCTGCCACCGTCTACGTCCGGGCACGGGAGTCCGCCCTGGACGACGTCCGCGCCGTGCTCGCCGCCGCCGTCAACCCCCGGACCCCCTCCGACGTCACGGTCAGCCGCCCGTCGGACGCACTGCAGGCCAAGAAGATGACCGAGACGGCCTTCTCCTCGCTCTTCCTCGGCCTGGCCGCAGTCGCGCTGCTCGTGGGCGGCGTCGGCGTGGCCAACACCATGGTCGTCTCGGTGCTGGAGCGCCGGACCGAGATCGGCCTGCGCCGGGCGCTGGGTGCGAGCCGCGGCCAGATCCGCATCCAGTTCCTCACCGAATCGGTGGTGCTGTGCCTGCTGGGCGGCCTCGCCGGCGTGCTCCTGGGCGTCGCCGGGACCGCGGGCTACGCGGCCTCCCAGACCTGGCCCACCGTCCTGCCGCTGCCCGCCGTCCTCGGCGGCCTGGGATCGGCGCTCGCCGTCGGCACGCTCGCAGGCCTCTACCCGGCCGTACGGGCCTCCCGCCTCACCCCGACCGAAGCCCTCGCCACTTCCTGAACTCCCCCGAAAAGGAGACCCTTTCATGAACCGCACCCGGCACCGCGCCCGGCGGGCCGCCGAACTGGCCCTGGCGGCAGGCGCCGCCGCCGTACTGCTGACGGCCTGCAGCAGCGGCACGGACAAGGACGGCGACGACGTCGCCTCGCTCCGGACGTCCGACAGCAGTACGGCTGCCCAGGACTCCGGCACCGGCACCGGCAAGAAGTACAAGGCCGGCAGCAAGGAGGCCTCCAAGGCCTTCGACGAATGGAAGGCCAAGTTCCGCACGTGCGTGGCCCGGAAGGCCGAACAGCTCGGCATCGAGGTGGTCGAGGGCACCGGAAAGAACGAGGGCGACCTCGTCGCCAAGGGCCTGGGCGGCTCCAGGTCGGAGACTAACGGCAACGTCACCTACGACAACCCCCTCACCAAGAAATGGTGGGAGGAAGTGGACACCCCCTGCCGCAAGGAAATCCCGGTGCCGGAGGTCGAGGACGACAAGAGCGACCCCGCCAAGCTCGCCGAGATACGCAAGAAGTACGAGTGCCTGCGCAAGGAGGGCCTGGACGGGCTGCACGAACCCACCATCGACGACCCGAGCCTCTTCACCGGGGAGGGCACGAAAAAGTATCTGGGCGGCAACCCCGACCCCAAGGCCGAGCAGGCACTGAAGAAATGCGGAATCGGCTGAGCACGGCCCTGCCGGTCATTCGGCGGCGGCCAGGGTGGCCAGGTTTCCGAAATATAAATGACGTTGCACGGTCAACTGCGCGCAGCAGGAGGCTGGTGGCGTTCCACTGTGTACGGGCTGTGTAAATCCCCGATAATGGAAGGAGTTTGGGATATTGAGCAAATCGGTAGACTGCCCGGCATGAGGAATTGCATCCGGTCTCAGGGGCGTGACCCGAGAATATGCCGTCCGGCAAGGGCGTGACCTGTGAGCGTGCCAGCTCGGTCGACCTCCACCGATTGCAGATCCGGCGGACCTGGACCGGAACGTCGATTCCCGGCCTCGACGAGCCATCGAGCCTTCCCAGGACGCCTGGTGGCTCGCGACGACGACCTCTCTTCACCATCCGCCGTGACCTGCTGCAGGCAGGCGTGGCGGGGACTAGGACATCCCATGGGACTCGAACCAGGCAGTGACCTCGCGCCGATCCGGAGCAACAGGCCGCGACGTACGGGCGCCTCCTCCCGCCGTCGATTCCTGGCCGGCGCCGTGACCGTGGTCGGCGGCACGCTGGGGATCGCAGCGTGCGGATCGCGCAGCAAGGCGGACAGCGGCAAAGCGTCCACCGGGCCGACCTCTGAGGCGGTCATCAAGATCACGCCGAAGGACGGCACTGCCGGCGCAGGTGTCACGGGCACTTCGGTGACCAGCGTCAAGGGCGAGCTGACCGAGGTCACCGTCGTCACGGCCGACAAGCAGACTCCCGTCAAGGGCTCGCTGTCGGCCGACAAGAAGACGTGGAAACCGGACTCTCCTCTCGAACGCGAGACCACCTACAAGGTCGCGGCGAGCGCCAAGGATTCACAGGGACGGCCCGTCACCGAACAGGCGACTTTCACCACTGTCTCCGCTGCGAACAGTTTCATCGGCACCTTCACCCCCGAGGACGGCTCGAAGGTCGGTGTCGGCATGCCGGTGTCCATCGCCTTCGACAAGCCGGTCAAGGACAAGAGGGCGGTCGAGTCCGCTCTGAAGGTGAAGTGCAGCAGCGGCCAGGAAGTGGTCGGTCACTGGTTCGGCGACACCCGGATCGACTTCCGCCCCAAGGAGTACTGGGAAAAGGGATCCACGGTGACACTGCAACTCCGCCTGGCCGATGTCGAAGCATCGTCCGGTGTCAAGGGAGTACAGGACAAGACCGTCTCCTTCACCATCGATCGTTCGCAGGTCAGCACCGTCGACGTCGCGACATGCACCATGACCGTGGTGCGCGACGGGGAGACGATCAAGGCCATACCCATCTCGGCGGGAAGCAGGAAGACGCCCACCTACAACGGTCAGATGGTGATATCCGAGAAGCACAAGGAGACCCGTATGGACGGGTCCACCGTGGGCTTCGGAGGCGAGTACGACATCCCCGATGTCCCGCATGCCATGCGGCTGTCCACCTCCGGCACCTTCATCCACGGCAACTACTGGAGCAGCGGTGTCTTCGGCAGAACCAATACCAGTCACGGCTGCATAGGCCTGGCGGATACGCAGGGCGCCGACGACAGCGGGACACCCGGTGCGTGGTTCTATGCGAACTCGGTCATCGGAGACGTCGTCATCGTGAAGAACTCTCCGGACGAGACCATCCGCCCCGACAACGGCCTCAACGCCTGGAACCTGAACTGGAACGACTGGGTCAAGGGCAGCGCCCTGTAAGCGTCCTGTGGCGGAAGGGATCAGAAGAACAGCCTGACTCGCGTCTCGACCGCCTTCGGCTCCCGGCCTTCCGCCACACATTGCAGTGCCTCCCGTACCGCGAGAGCGCCCAAGCGGGCGAATACCTGCTCGCAGGAATCGGTCCAGTGCCAGGACAGGGCACGGACGACAACCCGCGCCTCGACCGGGCTTCCCCGGCGGGCGTCCGGGTCGTCGGATTCCTCGGCGGCCAGCTCCCGCAGCACACCCCGTATGAGCGCCTGTTGGTACTCGGCTGCCGGTTCCGGATATGCAGTGCAGGCGAACTCACACGACGATGCCGTCCCCTCCGGCACCGGCTCGAAGTCCAGCTCCACCCGCCCGTACGTCGGCACGCACGCGCCGAGCGTCTGGCGGGAGTACACCTTCACTCCCCGTACCGGGCGGGCAAGTCCAGCAGTCGGTGCAGCAGTCATGACGGCACCGTACGGCAGCGTCTCGACAACATCATCAGCGTTTTCGAAGCCGACCCCCGCCCCATGGTCGGCTCGCCTACGCGTGATAGAGACTCCTGGCACGCTCCAGGTCCACAACCCCGGCCTCGCCGATGGGCAAGAAGTACTTCACCTGCCACGCCTGGGTGTTGCTGGCCTGGCGGCTCGTGGTGGTCACCCACGGCGGGTAGACGCGGAAAGCGCGCTTCCCGCCGGTGCCGTTCCTGGAGACGATGCCCCGCTCGCAGAGCACGTCCGCGGGAAACACGAACTGCCCGAACCGGTCACCATCACGGCAGCTGATCACGAAGAGATCGACGGAGTCGTCAACGTCGAAAGGCCGGATCGGACCTTCCGCGGACCGCTGCCACACGGTGACGAACTGGCCGGCCTTCGTCGGGGTCGTCTTGGCCACGCGGAACCTGACCGACAGGCGGCCGTCCAGCGTGAATGCGTGAGCCGCGTACTCCGCGCTCTCCGCCTCCGGCGCGGGCTGCGAGCAGGAAAACCCACTCGGGTCGTATACCCGTTCCTTCGCCGCCAGCAGATCGCTATGAGATGCCCACGGCTGCTCTGTTGCCATTCCCTCATCCTGTCACCATGTCGATCGAACCCGCAGCCGGGGCCTTGGTGACACGGTCACCGGCTCGCCAACGCCATCTCCCCTGCTGCGGTGCTGTGCGGTAGAAAATGTGTCGTGCCCGCAGAACGCCCGGGGCGGGGAGGCCCGTACGACGGTCTCGCGGTACCGCCGGCCTCAGACGAGGGGAAGCAAGTGGACTTCGACAGGCGCCGGTTTCTCGGAGGGATAGCCGGAACGGTGGTGACGGGAGCCGCGCCTCCGCGCAGCAGCCCTCGGCACGTACCCCAGGAGAGCCCTGCCCACGAGCGGTTCATGCACTTGGCCATCGAACAGGCCGAGCGCAATCCCGCCTACCCGTTCGGCGCGGTGATCGTCGCGACCCGTACCGGCGAGGTCCTGGCAAACGGGGTCAACGACTCGAAGGACAACCCCCTACTGCACGGCGAGACGGCCGCCATGAACGACTACGTGCGTCGGCGCGGCAACCACGACTGGACCGACACCACCCTCTACACCACAGGCGAGCCCTGCTCGATGTGCATGAGCGCGATGGCCTGGGCGAATCTGCGCCGCATCGTCTGGGGAAGCTCGATCGACGAGCTCCGCCGCACCGGGCTCGACCAGGCGGCCCTGTCCCCACGGGAAGTCGCCGACTCCGCACGGTCCTTCTACGTCCCGGAACTGCTTCTGGGCGGCGTACTGGCGGACTGCACGGACCGCCTCTTCCAAGAGGCGCAATGGCTGCGGCAGATGGAGGGGTGACCGCCCTGCCGGGAGCGGTGCTGCAGGACGCCCTGCCACAACGCGAGCCGGTACGTGTCACCGCCCGACTTCGCCCCGCACAGCGTCGGAACCGCCGTCGACCTCACCCGCCCGCACCGGAGCACCGGACTGCGTGAGAATGCGCCGAAGCCAACGGGTACGGGCACCGCGGGCGTCCTGGCTGACCGCGGCCCGCGGTGCGAAGGTGTCGAAGCCGTGGAACGCCCCGGGCCACACGTGCAGTTCGGCCTGGCCGCCGGACCGCCAGATCGCATGGGCATAGGCCACGCCCTCGTCCCGGAAGGTCTCGGCCGACCCGACATCGAGATAGGCCGGAGGCAGCCCGGACAGATCCGTGGCGCGGGCGGGGGCTGCGCAGGGCGGCAGGTCCTCAGCGCCGTACCGGTCGCCCAGCAGCGCCTGCCACGCGGTGGCGTTGGAGGTGCGGTCCCAGGTGTCGATGCCGGCCATCTGACGGCTGGAGTACGTGTCGTTGCGGTCGTCGAGCATCGGGCACATGAGCAGTTGCCCGATCGGTACGGGCCCGCCTCGGTCACGGGTCAACAGGGCGAGTGCCGCGGCAAGTCCGCCGCCGGCGCTCTTTCCTCCGATGACGATGCGGTCCGCGTCGATATTCAGTCGGTCCGCGTGCTCGGCCGCCCAGACGAGTCCGGCATGACAGTCCTCCAGCGGCCCGGGATACTGCGCCTTCGGTGCCAACCGGTACTCGACGGAGATGACGGCCAACTCCAGCGCGAGAGCCCATTCGTGCAGCAGCCGTGGAAGTACGGACCACGCATTGCCCATGATCATTCCGCCGCCGTGCATGTAGTACAGCAGCGGCAGCGGCCCGGCGATCCCGGCGGGCCGCGCACTCACGAGCGTGACGTCCGGATCCCCCGATGCCCCCGGCACGCGCAGCTCGTCGACCTCGAAGCGGCCACCGGCCTGCAGCTCCCGGACCGTCGGCCTGGGCCGGGCCGCGGCATCCCGCTCCTGCCGGGCCGCAAGGTTCTCCGGGGTGAACGGCTCACCGACCCTGTCCCCCAAAGCCGCCAGTGCCACGCTCAGTTCGGGGTCGAACGGGGGTGCTTCCCGACCGGAACGGCTTGTCGGCACGTCCGTGCATCGAGGGAATGCTCGCGCAAAATCCATGCGGCGTAGTCAATCACCGCTGGGCTACCGTGCCTTCCACATCGCCACCGGCACCGGAGGTCCAGAGCCGGCGATCACCCGCCGGTGACACCGGCTTCCTTGCCCCCGGGCGTGTCCGGCGGATCTTCGTCACGCGGCACCGCAGCGCCCCGTCAGGGGCGCGGGGAACTGCGCGACCAGCCACCGACGGCCTGCAGCCGACGCACTACCCCAGGGTCCGGGGCGCAGCCCCGAGAACCTCGACTGCGGGAGCGTCGTGGCTGATCGCGCAGTTCCCCGCGCCCCTGACGGGGCGCTACGGTGCCGCGCGACGAAGATCCGCCGGACACGGCCCAGGGCCTGCCCGATGGATCCGTCATCCGGTCTGCGGCCCCAGCTTCCGCAGCGTCTCCTCGGCCTTGGGTGTCAGGACGAGCGGCCCCTGCCCGCTCGTCCACACGGCACGGACGTCCAGCCGCCGGAAGCGCCAGCCGTCGGCGGCTCGTACAACCTCGCCCGTGAACGTACCGCCCACGTCGAAGTGGCCTCCCGGCTCCGCACCACGAGCAGCCTGCGTCGAGGCCAGGTGGGTAGTCGGTGCCGACGTGCTGCGTCCGCTCGAACTTCGCCATGGTCGCCCGCTCGGATTCGGCCAGCCCCTCGATGCCCCGGTGCTCCCCGACCGGCGAAGGTCAGTGCACCAGCAGATCGACCACGCCCGTCAGGTCCTCCTCGCCACTCCCCTCGGCCAGGCGGCGGCGCATCAGCTCGAAGTAAGGGAGGAGCAGTTCCGTGCTGACGCCCTGCTGTTCGGCGGTGCTCAGAAAAGTCGGCGCGCCGGCCACCTGCATGGCGAGGTTGGAGACGACACCCTTGGTGTAGTCGCCGCTCCGCAGCCGGTCCGCGGTCTGGTGAACCGCCGGGGCCATCCCGACGAGCCAGTCGGCGAGCAGCGGGGCGAGTGACGCGGGGTCGATGTCCTCGTTGCGGATCAGAGCGAAGGCGTGCGCGGCTCCGGCGAACATCCCGTACATGGCGCTGAGCAGGGCCACATCGTGCAGGGCCGCGAAGCCCGCGTCCGTGCCGACATAGTTGGTGCCGGCCGGGATGCCCAGGGTCTCCTGGTGCCGCACGAACAGCTCCCGCGAGCCGCTGTAGAAGACGTAACCGCCTGCCTCCGGGACGCCGATCATCGGAGGGACGGCCATGATCCCGCCGTCCAGGTAGCGGGCGCCGCGCTCACGGGCCCACTCGGCACGGGCACGGGCCTGGGAAGGGGTGCTGGTGGTCAGGTTGACCACGTCCCGGCCGGCCAGGTCGGTGCCGGCCAGCGCCTCCTCGACCGAGGCGTCGTCCAACAGACAAACGACGACCAGGGTGCTCGCCGCGACCGCCTCAGCGGCACTGTCCGCGACCCTCACGCCCTCGGCCGCAAGCGCCGTGGCGCGGGCCGGGGTGCGGTTCCAGATGGTGAGCGGCCGGCCGGCGGCAAGCCAGGTACGGGCCAGCGCGGTGCCCATCGCGCCGAGGCCCAGCAGCGTGACGGAGGTCTTCTCAACAGTGTTCTGTGTCATGCCGGTTATGCTGGTCACAGGCTCGGGAGTGATCAAGTACGCACTTCGGAGTGGGTGCTTACCCCGGGGTGAGCGAGCAGGTCAGAAGGGGGCGCGGCATGACGACGCCGAACCGGCCGGGCGCACCGGACGGACACGTCTGCGGGATCGACACCGCGATGGAGGTGATCGGTGGCAAGTGGAAGGTGCTGATCCTCTGGGCGCTCCACGAGCACCCGTACCGCCGCTTCGGCGAACTGCGTCGACTGCTTCCGGGAATCACCGAGAAGGTCCTCGCCTCTCACCTGCGCGAGATGGAAGCGGACGGCGTCGTGCACCGCGTCTCCTACGACGAGGTACCGCCCCGCGTCGAGTACTCGCTGACCGAGGACGGCACGCGACTCAACGACGCGCTCCAGCCGCTGGCCGCCTGGGGGCGCAAACGGCCGACCGCTCGAAAGCCGGGGAAGAGGGCGGCCCAGGGCGTTGTCCGATGAGTCGGCGCGGGCCCCGTGACGCTCCCCCAGCTACTGCTGGTAGGTGCCCCCAGCACCAGACCGCACTGACCCACCGGACAGGCCCTAGGGGTGCAACTCCACCCAGTCGACGACCGTGTTGCCCGGTACCTGGGTGTAGTCGTCGCACGGGTCGGTCCGGCGCTGGAGCTTGGAGTGGTGCCGCTCGCCGGGGTTGGGCGCCCAGGCGTAGACCGCCCAGCCGGAGTAGACGCAGACCATGCTGACTCCTGTGATGGGGCCGATCCCGTAGCCGCCTGCGTCGTTGTAGCAGTACCTGTTGCCGGGGGTGAAGACGGCAAAGGCGCAGTCCGGCGCGGCTGAGGCCGGCTTGGTCACGCGGACCCCGTCGTCGGACGCGGCAGACGGGGAGGCGGAGGTCGTCCCCAGGAAACCGAGGCTCGCGACGAGAACGGACGTGACGGCGGCGATTCTTCGCGGTGTGTTCACCGTGCTCCTTCGGATACGGGCCGTCGGCGGTGTCCCCCTCCGACGGCGGATCGGAATGGGGGAAAGGCGCGTCGGCATCACGGCGGCCTCGCGGTGTTTCAACAGCCCTTCCCCCGTTGCGGTTTGACCGCAGTGCGGCAATCCGCGTGCCCCCTGTTCGGCGGGGCACGCATGATGCTGCCGTGCGTCCCGCGCCACCGACAGGACGTCCAGCGGACGTTTAGCGGACGTTCTCCCGGGGTGGCCAGAGTCGGGACGTCAAGCCGTGCGGCCCGGGGCCGCACGGTCCGGGCCTGCGGGGCGAGGAGAAGACATGCCGGAGCGGTTCGACACAGTGCTGCGCGCCTACAGGCGGCGGGCCGGGCTGACCCAGGAGGAGTTGGCGGAGCGGGCGGGGCTGTCGGCCCGGACCATCCGCGCGCTGGAGTCCGGGCAGGGACGGACGCCCCGCCTCGCCTCGGTGCGGGAGGTCGCAACGGCGCTCGGGCTGGAGGCGGACGACCAGCGGCGCCTGATCGCCACGGCCACGGCCACGGCCGCGACCGACGGGCCGGAGGGGACGGCGGAGGCCGGGCATCCCGGGCGCCGACGGTATCTGCCCTATGACACACCGGACTTCACCGGGCGCACCGCCGAGGTGGCCCGGCTCGCGGAACTGGTCGGCAGCGGCGCCGCGAGCGCGGTGGTGGTCTCGGCGATCGACGGTATGGCGGGCGTCGGCAAGACCACGCTGGCGGTGCACGCCGCCCATCTCATGGCCGGGAGGTTCCCGGACGGCCAGTTCTACTGCGACCTTCACGGCTTCACCCCGGGGTACGACCCGGTGGGCCCGGCGTCGGCGCTGGAGGCACTGCTGCGCATGGCCGGTGTCGACGGCGCGCGCATTCCGCACACCCTGGAGGAGCGGGCGGCCCTGTGGCGTACCACGCTGTCGGACTGGCGGGCGCTGGTGGTGCTGGACAATGCCGCCGCCGCGGAGCAGGTGCGTCCGCTGCTGCCCGGCTCCGCCTCATGTGCGGTGCTGGTGACCTCGCGGCGGCGGCTCCTGGCGCTGGAGGGCGCGGTCCCGCTCTCGCTCGATGTGCTGCCCGAGGCGGAGGCGTGCGCGCTGGTGGCCCGGATCGCGGGACGCCACCAGGTGGCCGACGCGGCCGAAGCGGTTGCAGAGATCGCCGAGTTGTGCGGCTACCTGCCGCTGGCCATCCGGATGGCGGCGGCCCGGCTCGCCCACCGGCCCGCGTGGACGGCGGAAGACCTCGCCGTCGAGCTCCGCGCGGGCCGCCGCCGGTTCGGCCCCGGCGGCAACGAGCAGGCGGTCAGCGCGGCCTTCGCCCTCTCCTATGCGCGCCTCGGCCCAGGCCGTCAGCGGCTGTTCCGGCTGCTCGGCCTGCACCCCGGCGCCGATCTCGACGCGTACGCGGCCGCGGCCCTGGCGGGCACGGACGTGGCGACGGCAGGGCAGTGGCTGGAGGAACTCGTCGACGTCCACCTGCTGGAGCAGTACGCACCCCACCGCTATCAACTGCACGATCTGCTCCGCCGGCACACGCAGGGGCTCCTGCACGAGACCGAGCCGCCCGCACAGCGGGAGGAGGCGGAGCTCCGGCTCCTCGACCACTATCTGCACATTGCGCTGAGCGCCCGCCCCGTGGTGGCGCCGGGACAGCGGCTGCTCCCGTTCGAGGTCGCCCACCCGCCCGCCGACACCCCGGACGTGAGCAACCGGGCCTCGGCGCTGGCCTGGTACGAGGCCGAGCACGCCAACCTCGTCGCGATGATCGCGCACGCCGCCGCGCGGGGCAGGAACGAGCACGTCTGGCAGTACACCCACGTCCTCCAGCACTTCTTCGACATCCGTGGACGCACCCTGGACTGGGTCACCACCCATGAAGCCGCCCTGGCCGCGACCGAGAACCTCGACAACCGCCTGGCCCATGCCGAGATCCTGACCAGCCTCGCCATCGCCTGCTGGCACGCCGGGCGCCACGAGGATGCCTTCAACCGGGGGCTGGAGGCGCTGGCCCTGTGCCAGGAGATCGGCGACGCGTGGGGCGAGGCCGTCATCCTCACGAACTTCGGTATCGCGCAGGGGCAGTTGGGGCAGTACGAGGAGGCCATCGACCTCCACCAGCAGGCCCTGGCTCTCTACGGCGGCATCGACGCCCCCTGGGGCGAGGCCCTGAGCCTGACCAGCCTGGGCGCGGTCCACGCCGAGCTCGGGCGGGCCGCGGAGGCCCTCGACCACCACCGGCGGGCGCTCGACCGCTACCGGCGGATCGGCGACCCGTGGGGCGAGGCCCGCACTCTGACGAACATGGGTACCGCTCACCGGCAGTTGGGGCAGTTCGGCGAGGCCGTGGCCCACCACGCACACGCGCTCTCCCTCGACCGCCGGATGGGCGACCGGCGTGCCGAGTGCGAGGTCCTCAACGACCTCGGTGCCACCTACCACGCGGCCGGCCGTCGCGACACCGCCCGCCGTCGGCACCAGCGGGCGCTGGACATCGCCTGCACCATCGACAGCAGCCTGCAGATCGCCCGTGCCCACCAGGGCATCGCCTACGCCCTGGTACCGGACGACCCCGACGCCGCCCGCGACCACGCCGAGCGGGCACTCGCGGTCCACGGCGAGCCGAGCGCCCCCGAAACCGCCGAACTCACCGCGTTCCTCGACACCCTTGACCAGGGCCCGGCCCCGGGCCACTGACCTGCAGGGGGTTGCTCAGGAAGTGGGCCCGGACCAGTAGGCGTCCGGCCACTGCTTTGTGTCGGGGCTGAACTCGACCTCGGCCTTGCCGGCTGCGTCGGCGGGCAGGGAGAAGGCGTACTTGCCGACGGCTTCCTTGCCGGGCAGGACGTAGCCGGTGATGACCTTCTGGCGTCCGCTTCCGTCGATCACCAGCTCCGCGGAGGCCCCGTTGGCGTCGTTGACGCTGGGCAGCCCTGTCTCGACCGAGAGCCGCTCCGTGCCGGTGTTGACGACGGTGACCGTCACCTCGACGGCCTTGTTCCCCTTCGCGTGGCCGTTGGCAAACTCGTCCGGGGTGAACGGCTGCGGCGTGTCCACCGTGACCTTCAGGCCGTTCTCGAACGTGTACGACTGGCCGAACGACAGGTGCCTGGCCTTCTCCTCCGCCTTCTGCTTCTCGTCCTCCGCGGCCGCCGACGCCTTCACCTCGTCGACCTTCGAACGCACGTCGTCGGCGGCCACCTTCACCGCCACCGCGGCGAACACGCCCACGCCGGCCGAGATCAGCAGACCGGCTCCGCCCAGGATCACACCGGCCAGCGCCATCGACTTGTTGGTCGCAAGCCCCTTGCGCGCGTTGCTCAGCCCGACGAAGCCGAAGACCACGGCCAGCAGGGCCGGCAGCCAGGACACCCAGAACAGGATGACGAGGAGACCGAGGACCACACCGATGATGCCGAGCACCAGTGCCGCGACCCCCATGCCGTTGCGGGCCTGCGGCATCGGCATCGGCATCGGCATCGGCGCCGGGTACGGCTGCCAGGGCGGAGCGGCCGGCCCCGCCGTTCCCGAAGGCCGTGGGCCCCAGGGGTCCTGGACGGCCGGTCCCTGGTCCACAGGGTTCTGGTCGCCGGGCGGGGTGGGCATGGTCATGCAAAATCCTTCAAGTGGGCCAAGCTGACGGGTCAATGACACTGCCAGCCAGTTTTACCATTTCCTTACCAATTGGTGGAACGGGGGGCGCGGATTCCTACCTGCCCTGACGCACCTTGACGCCGCCGACCAGGGAGTACGAGCGGATCTTGACCACTGCGCCGCCCTGCTCGCCTGCCACGTCCTTGCTGCGGCCGCCGATCAGGGAGAAGCCGTGGACCTCGACCGTGGTGCCGGCCGGGACGGTCAGGTCGACGCCGCCGAAGACCGAGAAGGCGTCGACCTCGGCGGAGGCGCCTTCGGGGTAGGCGAGTTCTGCACCGCCGACCAGGGATGCCTTCACCAGGCGGGTCGGGCCCGCGGGCAGTTCGGCGTCGGTGTGGTCGAGCTTGGCCCCGCCCACCGCGGCCACGTGCACGGTGCGCTCCCGGGCCGTGAAGTTGCCCTGCTGCTTGAGGCCGCCCAGGAGCGACAGGCTCCATTCGGTGCGAGGGGTGCCGGGCGCGGTGCTCTTCGTGGTCTCCATGCCCTCAAAGCTATAGCCGGGACCGGACGTGTGGTCAGTGTCTGCGGCCACCGGATGATCATGACAAATGTCATGGGCCCGGGCGCCCCTCGAACCGCTCGGGCAGAGGCCCGTTGCCAAATGGCCCGTCGGGAGCCAGGCCCCCTGCCGTCACCGGGGGTTGTCCCCCCTACGGGTCCGGGTGGTGCCGCCATGGTCGCGCCATGCCCGCCGGCCATACGTTTCATGAGGTCGAACCACCCATCGAGCCACGGGAGAAGCCCTCGTGACACAGGTCAGTGCCGTCCTCGCGGAACCCGCCGCAGGCAGCGACTTCGCCCCGCTGCTGCGCCAGGTACGGGAAGCAGGGCTCCTGGAGCGCCGACGCGGCCGGTACGCGGCGGCCATCGCCGGCGATCTGCTCATGCTCGCCGCCACGGCCACCATGATCGTGCTCACCGGCGACACCTGGTGGAACCTGCTGCTCGCCGTGCCCCTGGCGGTCTTCTCCGCCCGTATCGCCTTCATCGGACACGACAGCGGACACGCCCAGATATCCAGGACCCGCCGCGCCAACCGTGTCCTCGGGATCGTCCACGCCGATCTGCTGCTGGGTATGAGCTACGGCTGGTGGAACGACAAGCACAACCGCCACCACGCCAACCCCAACCACGTGGACAAGGACCCCGACGTGGGGGTGGGCGCACTCGTGTGGACCCAGCGCCAGGCCGCCCGGCGGGAGGGCTTCGCCCGGTGGCTCACCCGCCATCAAGCCCGGCTCTTCTTCCCCCTGTTGCTGCTCGAAGGCATCAACCTGAAGGTTTCGAGCGTGCGCGACCTCAAACAGCGGAAGGCGCGCGACCGCCACATCGAAGCGACACTTCTGACACTGCACGCGGCGGGGTACGCAACCCTGCTGCTGACCGCCATGTCACCCGGCAAGGCGGTGGCCTTCGCCCTGCTCCACCACGCCCTCTTCGGCCTTCACCTCGGCATGGTCTTCGCCCCCAACCACAAGGGCATGGAGATGCCGGACCCGGACGGCGAACGCTGGGGGCACCTGCAACGCCAGGTCCTCACCTCCCGCAATGTGCGGGGCGGCGTGGTCACCGACTGGTTCATGGGCGGGCTGAACTACCAGATCGAACACCACCTCTTCCCCAGCATGCCGCGTCCCCATCTCCGGCTCGCCCGGCCCCTGGTCCGCGCCCACTGCCGGGCGACCGGCCTGCCGTATGCCGAAACCGGACTCGTCGACTCCTACGTGCAGGCGCTGAGTCACATGCACGACGTCGGAGCCCCACTGCGGGACGGACGAGGAACCGGGCCTCGTTGAGCCGCGGAAGCTCCCGCGGGGGAGCAGCGGAACTCCACGGCGGGGGTGACCGGTTCGGACACTCGGCCGGACTGTTGCGCGGGCGCCAAGGACGGGTCAAGTGCTTGCGCATATACGCAACCATGGCGCTACGCTCGGATGCGTGAGGCACCTCGTTCGGTGAGGCGTCTGTACGGACACAGGCCACTGACCCCACGACGTCGAGAGACGCCCAGGGTCGGGACAGGTCTCCCCGGCCCAAGGGGAGAGACATGGATCGCAGTCACAGCAGTCCGGGCCGTCACCGGCCCCGCTGCCGCCCGTCCTCGCTTCGGCCCGGTGTGCGGTAGTCGCCTTCTCCGCGTGCGTTCCGCGTCCTTGCCCGGACGCCTATATGCCTTTACCGGTCCCGTACGCGCATCCCCAACGGCTCTTCAGCCGCGATCGGTTGATGCAGCTGGTGTGGCAGCAGTCCACCGTGGGCGAAGAACGCACGGTCGACACGCACATCGGCAGCCTGCGCCGCAAGCTCGGCCCCCGTTACAGGGCCATCGTCACCAGTGCGGGGCGATCCGGATACGTACTCGACCCGGCGAAAGCGGCACCACGAACCCTTGGTGGCCACTGACCCGTTCCTCTCCTGCGAAGCGGCGGCCGCGACCCGGCCCCCTCCCTCGGCAGCGGGCTGCCCCTGCTATGCGTGGTGTTCTTCGCGCTCGTGATGGCGGCAGCAGACGTCGGGCAGGTGCCGGTGATCTTCGGCCGACGGTGCGTCTGTGGCCGGGGCCTGCGCTGCGACGTGTGCTGCGCACTGCGCCCGTTGCGCGTTGTCGACCATCCGATCGCTGTCGGAGGCGGCGTTGGCCACGCTTGCGCAGCACAAGGTCAGCAGGAGGGCGCCTGCCATGAAGGGCAGGCTTCGATGTGCAGGAGGCGGGGCCAGCAGGGCTCGTACCCGCTGGGGCACTGCCCCGCCGGTCGCGGCGAGTGCGGCCGGGCGGGACGCACCGGCGGAGACGAGGGCGGCCCGTCCGACCGCGCGGGCGACGGCCGTGCGGCTGCCGACCTGCGCCGCGGCCTCCTCGTCGGCCCAGCGTTCCAGGACGTAGGCGCCGGTGTCGGCCAGGGGCCGCAGCAGGGGATTGAGGGCTGCCGCGAGCCGCCAGAGGATCTGGAAGAAGTGGTGTCCGCCGCGCAGATGGGCCCGCTCGTGCGCCAGCAGGGCTTCGCGTTCGTCGTCGCCGAGACAGCGCAACATGCCCCGGGACACCACGATCCGTCCGGGGGCGCCGGGCAGGGCGAACGCAAGCGGGGCGTCGTCGTCGAGCACGGTCAGTTCCGTGTCGCCGGGCATCCGGGCGCACTCCTGCCGGGCCCGGCGAACGGCACGGACCTGCCGTGCACCGGTCACCCCGAGCGAGACGACCCCGAGGGCCAGGACCAGGGCACTGGCGGTCGCGACGGAGAGGTGCACGGGATCCTCGGCACGCAGTGCGGACACCGACCAGCGCCCCTCTGCGGCGACCTGCGGAATCTGGGCGACCCCGGTGAACGCCAGCAGGGCCAGCGATCCCGCCCAGCCGGCCGCCGTGACCAGCGCTGCCCAGGCCAGGGCCCAGGCGGCGGGGCGCGGGGCCAGCCGGCGGGCCAGCCGCGGTGCGGCCACGGTGAGCAGGACGGTCACGGCGAACGGGACGTAGACGCTGATCAGCACGGGTTCACGGCCTCTCGTCGAAGCGCCCGGACAGCAGCTGGTGCAGCAACTGCTCGTCCTTATCCGACAGTTCGGAGACGAAGCGGGTCAGCACGGCCTCGCGGTCGGAGCCGCCCTCCAGCAGCGACCGCATGCGCTGGGCGGTGTGGGACGCCTCGTCGCGGGCCGGCTCGTAGGCGTATCCGCGCCCCTCGCGGTGCCGGACGAGCATGCCTTTGCCGTGCAGCCGGGACAGGATCGTCAGGACGGTCGTGTACGCGAGGTCGCCCGGCAGTCGCTCCCGGACCTGACGCGCGGTCAGCGGCGCGTCGGCGGCCCAGAGGGCGGCGAGCACATGGGTCTCCAGCTCGCCGCGCGCCCGCCTGCCGGTCGCGCCGCGGGCGCCGCCGCCTCTTCGTCCGTCCACCGTTCGCCTTCCGTTCCTCCCGCCGACATACGGGCTGCACAGCCTACCCGGTGAGCTACTACGAGATGTAGGAAGTATGCTCCGGCTTCGACGTACGAACTACTACATCTTGTAGAGTCGCGCTGCTCCCCTTCTCGCGCAGAGGAAAAGCCCATGCCCCAGGCCGGAAGCACGGCACCCGCACCCACCCCCGCGCTCCCGGGCGGCGTGCCCCGGTCCGCGACGACCGGCGCGGCGGACCGGGTCGACCGGGTCGCCATCGTCTCTGCCAGTGTCGGAGCCGGACACGACGGCGCCGCCACCGAGCTCGCCCGCCGCCTCGCGGCGGACGGCATCGCCGTCGACCGCTACGACCTGCTGGATCTGATGCCCGCCCGGCTCGGCCGGGCCGTCCAGCAGGGCTACCATCGGATGCTCGTCCGGGCCCCCTGGGCCTACCAGCGGATCTACGCCGGCACCGAACGCGCCGGGGGCGGCGGTCCGGTGGCGCGGGCACTGCTGCGCACCGCCGAGGACCATGTGCTGCGCGCCCTGTCCCCGGACGCCGGAGCGGTCGTCTCCACCTACCCGGGAGCCAGCCGGGTCCTGGGCAGCCTGCGCCTCAAAGGCCGCCTCGCCGTCCCCGTCCTCACCTACCTGACCGACTTCTCGGTGCACCCCCTCTGGGTGGCGGACGGCGTGGACGTCCACCTCGCCGCCCATCCCGTGCCCGCCGCCCAGGCGCGAGCCGCCGGGGCGCGGGACGTGCGGGTGTGCGGGCCGGTCACGGATCCGCGGTTCACCCCCGGCAGCACGCAGGAGCGCGAACAGGCGCGGGTCAGGTTCGGCCTGCCCGCGGACGCGCCGCTCGCGCTGCTCGTCGCCGGATCCTGGGGCGTGGGGCCGGTCCGGCAGGTGGCTCGGGAAGTGCGCGACTGCGGCGCCGCCGTCCCCGTCGTCGTCTGCGGCCGCAACCGGGCCCTGGCCGAGCAACTGCGCGCGGACGGCATCGAGCACGCCTACGGCTGGGTCGACGACATGCCCGGCCTGATGCACGCCGCCGACGTCCTCGTCCAGAACGCCGGCGGGCTCACCTCCCTGGAGGCGTTCGCCGCCGGTCTGCCCGTCGCCAGCTACCGCTGCATACCGGGCCACGGACTGACCAACGCCGCCGCCCTGGACGAGGCCGGGGCGGCCGTGTGGATCCGCGAACCGGCCGATCTCGGGGCCGTGCTGCGCGACTTGATCGACGGTCCGCTCGGCCGGCAGCAGCACGAAGTCGCTCTCGCCCTGTTCGCCATGGGCCGGGACGGCGGTCCGGCAGCCGAGATAGCGCGTGTCCACGGATCCGCACCCCGGCTCCGGAATCCGGAACCGGCGGCGCGGCGGCGCACCGCCCCACGCCGGCTCGCCACCACCACCGCCGTGGCGTGCGCCCTGTCGGCGTGCGCCGTCGGCATGGGCGCCGCAACGCATGATCGCCCGGGCCTGATGCATGCCATCGACCACCGCCTCGACCCGGACGACTCCGCCCCGGACGACTTCTCCCCGGGCCACGGCCCCCGACCGGAAGGCCACCACTCGTGACCACCGCCCGACTGCTGCGCACGGCAACCCTCGCCGCCCTGCCCGCACTCGCAGCAGTGCACGCCGCGCCCGTCGTCTCGACCTTCGGGCCGCTGCGCAACCGCGCCATGCCCCGCCTCTCCGGCCGGGGCCGGCCGGACCATGTCGCCCTCACCTTCGACGACGGGCCCGATCCGCTCTCCACGCCGCGCTTCCTGCGGCTGCTCGCCGAACGCGAGGTGCACGCCACGTTCTTCCTGCTCGGCAGCGCGGCGCACCGATCTCCCGGCCTGGTCCGCGAGATCGCCGCAGCGGGCCACGAGATCGGCATCCACGGCTGGCTGCACCGGCCGCTGCTCCTGCGCGGCCCGCGCGCCACCCACGACGACTTCGCCCGCGCCCGCGACACCGTCGCCGCGATCACGGGACGGCAGCCCGCACTCTTCCGGCCCCCGTACGGCGTCATGTCGGCAGCCGCCCACCTGGCAGCCCGCCGCCTCGGCCTCACCCCGGTGCTGTGGACCTGCTGGGGAGAGGACTGGACGGCCCGGGCCACCCCCGAGTCCGTCCACCGCACCGTCACCTCCGACCTCGACGGCGGCGGCACCATCCTGCTCCACGACTCCGACTGCACCTCCGCCCCCGGCGCCTGGCGCTCGGCCCTGGGTGCCCTCCCGCACATCCTCGACACCTGCCACCGACGCGGCTACGAAGTGGGCCGGTTGTGCGACCACGGTCGGCCCCGCGCATGAGCCGGCGCAACGTCCGCAGCCTGTCCGGCCGTTGTGCTCTCGGCGCGTGGACGGCGTTCGCCGCGCTGACCGCGGTCGTCGTCGGTGGCGCAGGCGGGCCGCTGTGGCCGGACAACGGTCTTCTGTCGTGGGCGGTGGCCCATCGCCCGGCGGCGGCACTGACCCTCGCCCGCGGGGTGACCGACACCGGGACCGGTGCCGTCCCCTACCTGCTCGCCGTGCTGGCCGGCCTGGTGGCGGGACGCACCGCACGCCACCGGCTCCTTGCCGCCGCGCTCGGTGCCGCATGCCTCGGTGCGGGGCAAGCGGTGCGGTACGGCGTGATGGAACTCGTTCACCGGTCCCGCCCGCCGCACGGCGACTGGGCGGCGCAGGCGAGCAGTTGGTCGTTTCCCTCGGGGCACACCACGACGGCCGCCCTCGCTGCCGGGCTGCTGATCGTCGCAGTGTCCCTGCGCGCCCCGCGCGGTGCGACGCCGCTGCGGCTGCTCGTCGGCTGCTGGGGCGTGCTGGTCGGGCTGACCCGCGTCTATCTCGGGGTCCATTGGTTCACCGATGTGGTCGGCGGCTGGTTGTTCGCTGCGGGCTGGCTGGGGGCGTGCCTGTGGGCGATGGAAGGAGTGGTGCCACCGCAGGCCGCCCGGTAGTGACAGCAGCGGGAGGTATTGCGCGAACAGCGGCTCCGGGACAGAGTGGCGGCCGTGACTTCCGTCCGAGACGCGGCTCTCGATCTGCTCCGGTCGCACGGGCTGACCACCTGGTTCGGCAACCCGGGCTCCTCGGAGCTGAGTTTGCTGGAGGACTTCCCGGCCGACTTCCGGTACCTGCTCGGGTTGCAGGAGATGGTCCCGGTCGGCATGGCCGACGCCTTCGCCCAGATCACCGGCCGGCCCGCGTTCGTCAACCTGCACACCGCGCCGGGCATGGGCAACGCCCAAGGGGCCCTCTACAACGCCTTCGTCAACAAAACCCCGTTGATCGTGACTGCCGGCAACCAGCGCAGGTCCATGCAGAACCAGTACTGCCTGCTCACCAACGTGGATGCCACGCTCGTGCCGAAGCCGTTCGTGAAGTGGTCCGCGGAGCCGGCTGTGGCGAGTGAGGTCCCGGCGGTGCTCGCGCACGCGATCCACCTCGCGCAAACCCCGCCGACCGGACCGGTGTTCGTGTCGCTCCCCATGGACGACATGGACGTCGAACTGGACGGCAAACAGGTCGCCGACATCCGTGTCCTCCGCGACCGGACGGTCACCCACGCCCGGTCCTTCCCCGGCCGGCTCGCCGCCGACATCGCCGCCCGGCTGGACGGTGCCGCGTCACCGGCACTGATCGTCGGGGGCGATGTCGACCGGTACGGCGCCTGGGACGCGGTGGTCGCGCTCGCGGAGCGCATGAACTGCGCGGTCTGGACCGCGCCGCTGACCGGGCTGTCGGGCTTCCCGGAGGACCATGCCCTCTATCAGGGCATGCTGCCGCCCGGTGCCGGCTGGATCTCCCGGGCGCTGGCCGGCCACGACCTGGTGCTCGTTCTCGGTGCGCCGGTGTTCCGCTACTACCCCATGATTCCCGGGCCGTACCTGCCGGAGGGCACCCGGCTGATCCACATCACCAACGATCCGGACGAGGCCGCCCGGGCTCCCGTCGGCGACGCGATCATCGCAGACCCGCGCGCGGCGGCCGAGGCGTTGCTGGCACGAGTGGGCGCGGCCGGCCGTCCCGCCCCGGCCGCCAGGGCCCCCGTCCCCGCTGCTGAGCCGGCGGCCGCACCGCTCACGCCCGAGGCGTTGTGGGCGACCGTGGGCGGCAACGCGCCGGCCGACACCCTGTGGGTGACCGAGGCGGGCAGCAACGAAAACACGATCTTCAACTGCATCCGGCCGGGCGGCCGGTTCTCGCACCTCACGGCCGCGGGCGGCGGCCTGGGCTTCGGACTGCCCGCCGCGGCCGGTGCCCAACTCGCAGCACCCGACCGGCCCGTCGTGGCGCTGATGGGTGACGGTTCCATCCAGTACGCGATCACCGCGCTGTGGACCGCGGTCCGCCACCGCATCCCTCTCACCGCCGTCGTCGCGTCCAACGCCGAGTACGGCATCCTCAAGCAGTTCGGCGTCCTCGAACACACCCCCGGCGTGCCCGGCCTGGACCTGCCGGGCCTGGACGTCGTCGCCACCGCCGCCGGCTACGGGGTGGACGCGCACACCGCCCACGACACCGACGAACTGGCGAGCCTGCTCCGTTCCGGCATCGCCGACCGAGAGCGCCCCACGCTCATCAACGTCCGCACCACCAAGGTCGACGTCTAGAGCCTGTCCGGCGGATCTTCGCCGTGGGTGCGGTGCGCCCCGTCAGGGGCGCGGGGAACTGCGCGATCAGGCGCCGCCGGCCTGCAGCCGACACACTGCCCCTGGGGTCCGGGGCGAAGCCCCGAGCATCTCGGCTGCGGGTGCGTCGTGGCTGGTCGCGCAGTTCCCCGCGCCCCTGACGGGGCGCTGCGGTGTCGCGCGACGAAGATCCGCCGGACACGGCCTAGCGCCGTACTGTGACGACCACGGCGCCGTCGCGCACGGCCGGCACGCAGCCGGCCCGCCCGGCGGCTGCCGCGGCAGCCGGAACGCGGTGCGGCTCAACCCGGGCGGCCGCCGTGAAGTCTCCTCTGTGCGAAGGGCGTTGACGCTGCGCCCCGTAAGGGCAAGGACCCGTAAGGAGCGAAGCATGGCAGCTTGTCGGATGGCGCGCTGCGCAGCGGTGACGCTGGCTGCCGGAGCCCTCGTCGTCAGCGCGTTCACCGCCCCTGCCGGGGCGGCGTCGTCGGGCGGCACGGCGCGGGGTGAGGGGCATCAGGCCACCCAGCGGGTCCTGGACGCGATGGTGCAGGCCGGGGTTCCCGGGATTACGGTGCAGGCGAGGGACCGTAGGGGCGTCTGGCGGAGTACATCGGGGGTCGGCGATCGCGTGACGGGCCGGCCGCGCAGCGTCGACGACCGCTTCCGTGTCGCCAGTATCACCAAGACATTCGTGGCGACCGTGCTGTTGCAGCAGGAGGCGGAGGGGAGGATCGCTCTCGACGACACGGTGGAGCGGTGGCTGCCGGGTGTGGTGCGGGGCAACGGCAACGACGGGCGGAGGATCTCCGTACGGCAGTTGCTCAACCACACCAGCGGGATCTATGACTACACCGATGATCCCGGCTATCTGAAGAAGTACGTCCAGGCCCCGGGCTTTCTCCGGCACCGCTATGACACGGTGACACCCGATCTGGCCGTACGGACTGCCCTCTCGCACCGGCCGGGCTTCGAACCCGGCGCTCGCTACGGTTATTCCAACACCAACTACGTCCTGGCCGCCCTGATCATGGAGAAGGCCGGCGGCCGCAGTTACGAGGACGAGGTCCGTGCGCGCATCATCGAGCCGCTCGGGCTGCACGGCACCGTCCTGCCCGGCCATTCCGTGGACGTGCCCAAGCCGAGCAGCCGGGCCTACTCCACCCTGAGCACCGACCCCGGCGCGACGAAGATCTACGACGTCACCCGGCTGAACGCCTCCCAGTCCTGGGGCGACGGCGACATCATCTCCACCACCGCGGACCTGAACCGCTTCTTCAGCGCCCTGATCCGCGGCGAACTACTGCCTGCCAAGCAGCTCGCCGAGATGAAGACGACCGTCCCGCACCCGCAGAACCCCGCATACCGCTACGGTCTGGGCATCGCCACGTTCAAGGCCGCCTGCGGGGTGTGGCTCTGGGGCAACGACGGCGGCTGGCTCGGCTCGTCCTCCCAGGCCGTCACCACCGAGGACGGTCGGCACACCCTCGCCCTCAACCTCAACGGCGACTGGGGCGTCCCCAGCAGCGCAGGCGCCGACATCATGAAGGCGGAATTCTGTTCACCGGCGGGCAGTTGACCGGTCAACGGTGGTACGGCTCGGGGCTCCGTTGAGAGCGACGCGCTGAATCGGCAACGCCATGAAGCAGCCGGTCTGCACAGGTGTTACTGCAGTCGCAGGCGCCCTGGTGTGCCCCAGTGGCAGCGGTTAGGTTGACCGTGTATCCACCGGGACGGCAGGAGGCGACGGACTGTGAGCGCGCACGACGGCATGTACCTCGACGGCAGTTGGCGCCCCGCCGAGGGCAAGGACAGAATCGACGTCGTCAACCCCGCGGACGAGCAGGTCATCGGGACCGTGCCCGCCGGTACCGCCGCGGACGTCGACGCCGCCGTGCGCGCGGCACGCGCCGCGCTGCCCGGCTGGGCCGCCACCGCGCCCGCCGAGCGCGCGGAGTACCTGACCGCGCTGCGCGACGCGCTCGCCGCCCGGCAGACGGAGATCGCCGAGACGATCACCGCCGAACTGGGCGCGCCCACCGGCTTTGCGCAGCGCGTGCACACCGGGCTGCCGATCGCCGTGGCCGGCTCGTTCGCCGAACTCGCCGCCTCGTACCCCTTCGAGGAGAAGATCGGCAGCTCGGTGGTCCTGCACGAGCCGGTCGGTGTGGTCGGCGCGATCACGCCGTGGAACTACCCCCTGCACCAGATCGTCGCCAAGGTCGCCCCCGCGCTCGCGGCGGGCTGCACGATCGTCCTCAAGCCTGCCGAGGACACCCCGCTCACGGCCCGGCTGTTCGCGGAGTGCGTGGACGCGGCGGGCATTCCGGCGGGCGTGTTCAACCTCGTCACCGGCCTCGGCCCGGTCGCCGGGCAGGCCCTCGCCGAGCACCCGGACGTCGACCTGGTCTCCTTCACCGGCTCGACGGCCGTCGGCAGGCGCATCGGTGCGCTCGCGGGCGGCGCCGTCAAGCGCGTGGCCCTGGAACTGGGCGGCAAGTCCGCGAACGTGATCCTGCCGGGCGCCGACCTCGCGAAGGCGATCGCCGTCAACGTGGCGGACGTCATGTGCAATACGGGGCAGAGCTGCAACGCGCTGACGCGCACGCTCGTCCACACCGACCACTACGAAGAGGCGGTCCGTCTCGCGGCGGAGGCCGTCGCAAAGTACGTGCCCGGCGACCCGACCGACCCCGAGGTGCGCCTCGGCCCCGTCGTCAACGCCAAACAGCGGGAACGGGTGCGCGGTTACATCGCCAAGGGCGTCGAGGAGGGCGCCCGGATCGTCACCGGAGGCGAGGACGCGCCGGAGGGCAGGGAGAAGGGCTACTTCGTCCGCCCGACCGTCTTCGCCGACGTCACCCCGCGGATGACCATCGCGCAGGAGGAGATCTTCGGCCCGGTCCTGTCCTTCCTCAAGTACGAGACGGAGGACGAGGCCGCCGCCATCGCCAACGACTCCGTGTACGGGCTCGGCGGCGCGGTGTGGGCCGAGGACAAGGACCGGGCCGTGGCCTTCGCCCGGCGCCTGCAGACCGGCCAGGTCGACATCAACGGCGGCGGCTTCAACATCCGTGCCCCGTTCGGCGGTTACAAGCAGTCGGGCGTGGGGCGCGAGCTGGGGGCGCACGGTCTGGCGGAATACCTGCAGACGAAGTCCCTGCAGTTCTGACGGCTCTGACGGTTCACGGAAAGGCACCGACATGGTCCGCGCTGCGGTTCTGTCCGCCGTCGGAGCCCCCTTGCGGGTGGCCGACATCGACCTGCCCGCCCCGGGACCGGGCCAGGTGCGCATCGCGCTCGCGGCAGCGGGGGTCTGCCACTCCGACCTCTCCCTCTCCAACGGCACACTGCACCAGCCCGTGCCCGCCGTCCTCGGCCACGAGGGCGCGGGCACGGTCATGGCGGTCGGCGAGGGCGTGAGCGAGGTCGCCCCCGGCGACCGTGTCGTCCTCAACTGGGCGCCCGCCTGCCGCGCCTGCCGCTTCTGCGGTCTGGACGAACCGTGGCTCTGCACGAACGCGGCGAGCGCCGCGGGGGTCCCGTACGCCACGCTCGCCGCCGACGGCTCGCCGCTCTACCCGGGCCTGGGCACGGCGGTCTTCGCGGAGGAGACGGTCGTACGGGCGGAGGCGGTGATCCCGCTGCCGGACGGGATCCCCCTGGCCGAGGCCGCCCTGCTCGGCTGCGCCGTCCTCACCGGCTACGGCGCCGTGCACCACAGCGCGCGGGTACGGGCCGGCGAGTCGGTCGCGGTGTACGGCGCCGGCGGCGTCGGCCTCGCGACCATCCAGTCCGCGCGGATTGCGGGCGCGGGGGCGATCGTCGCCGTGGACTCCTCCCCGGAGAAGGAGGAGCTGGCCCGGGCCGCCGGCGCCACCGAGTTCGTCCTGGCGGACGGCGACACCACGGCCAAGCGGGTCCGCGCGGCGGCGGGCGGTCCGGGCGCCGATGTCGCCATCGAGTGCGTGGGCCGCGCCGAGACCATCCGCACGGCCTGGTCCTCGACCCGGCGCGGCGGCCGCACGACAGTCGTCGGCATCGGGGGGAAGGACGAACAGGTCGCCTTCTCGGCCCTGGAACTCTTCCATTTCGGACGGACGTTGTCGGGCTGCGTCTACGGCAACAGCGACCCCGCCCGGGACCTGCCGATCGTCGCGCGCCACGTGCGGGAGGGGCGCCTGGACCTGTCCGGCATGGTGACGGACCGGGTCGGACTCGGCGACATCCCGGAGGCGTTCGCGGCGATGCGGCAGGGGAGGGGCGGGAGGTCGCTGGTGGTGTTTCCGGGAGCGGGCTGAGTGGATGTGCTGCCTCGACAGGTCTCTCCGGGCGTACCGTCGGATCGTGCTCTCACTCGTCGTGGCGCCGTGGCGGCGCACCCCCGTGGTCGAACGGAACCAGGACGTGCCGCATGACGCGGCCAGCACGATGAAGGTGGCGGTGCTGGCCGCGCTCCACCGCAGCGGAGTCGACCTGGACAGAAGCATCCCCGTGGTCAACCGCTTCACGTCCGTGGCCGGTTCGGCCACCTACGCCAACTCGCCTGCTGCAGACAGCGATCCGGAGCCGTGGGAGCTCCTCGGTGCAGCCGCGTCGCTGCGCTGGCTCGCCGGGCGGATGGTCACGCACTCCTCGAACCTCGCCACCAACCTCTGCCTGGCCGAAGTCGGCCACGACGCCGTGGCGCGGGTGTGGCGGCAGGCCGGCGCGTCCGCCAGTGCGAGCCCGCGTGGTATCGAGGACCATCCCGCCCGTGCGGCCGGTGTCCGCAACCGGGTCACCGCCGCCGATCTGGTCAGGCTGCTGGAGTCGCTGGAGCCGGAGGTCCTCGGACTGCTGGAGGGCAACGTCCACCGCGTGGACCTGGCGGCCGGGCTGCCGCCGCGGTCCCGGCTGGCGAGCAAGAACGGCTGGTTTCCCGGAGTGCGGCACTGCGCCGCCGTGGTGTATCCGCAGGACGCGGAGCCCTACACGATCGCCGTCTGCTACACCGGCCCCCTGGCGAACGGGCACGACGTCGACGACCCGGCGGCCCGCCTGCTGGCGCGGATCTCGGCACGCGTCTGGGCCGGCCGTCACACCTTCCCGGGCCGGCCGGCCTGCTGACGGACCGTGGCCATCAAGGCTTCGACACCAGTGCGGTTGAGCAGGTTGATGCGGATGTAGCCGGGGTGACCGTCGAGTTCGAAGTACTTCCCGTCCAGGGCGAGGAACCAGCGGTCCGGCACCCGCGGCCGGGCGAACAGGAAGAAACCGGTCTCCACCGGCATCCGCGCGCTGAGGGCGCCGCTGTCCGCCAGCACCCGGTGGCGGTCGCGGAGATGCCGTATCAGTGCGCCGTTGCCCTCGCCGAGCATGAGGTCGGCCGCACGGTGCGCGAAGAGGCGGTCGGACACCGCCACATCGCCGTGCAGATTGATGTGCAGCTCGGCCAGCTCGTTGCGCAGGTGACCGGGGACGAGCAGATGGGCGCAGCGGTAGCCGTGGATCGACAGGTATTTGGTGGGGCACACCATGCGGAGGGTGAGGTCGCCGGGCAGGCGGGTGGCCGACTCCTCGCCGCGTTCCCCGTCCCAGCGCATGTACTGGAAGGTCCCGTCGACGAAGACCAGTGAGCCCGTCTCCTGCTGCCAGACCCCGATGGCCTTCAGCACCGTGGAAGGGACTCTTCTGCCCGCGTACCAGACCGGGTCGGTGAGGACGAGCACGGTCCGTTCGTCGGGCAGGCGCAGGTCGAATTCCCTTTGGTAGGCGTGGCCGCGGGCGACGGGGACGGGTTCTATGCCCATGCGTCTGAAGAGGTAGGCGAGCTTGTAGTACACCGGCGCGACGTAGTGGATCCGTCGCCGTCCTGTCAGCAGCAGCCAGGTGGCGAACGTGCCGAGGAGGCTGCTGGAACCGCCGCCCGGGAGCACGTTGCGCAGCGTGCAGTCGGCCCCGTCGTAGTGCCGGTGCATCGCGGCGATTTTGGCGCGCAGCTCGACGTCCTCGTCCTGGCCGGAGTAGCGGGTGATGTCCGCCAGGCGCCCCGGGGCGGTGTCGGCGAGTTCGCCGAGGAACTCCTCGACGAACGGGTGGCCGCCGTTGTAGTCGGAGACGAAGACCCGGGCGCCGGGCTGCTGCCGCTCGGCCTCTATCAGCTCGTGCCAGTCGAGCATCCGGAACAGTGACGGCGTCACGGGCACCCTCATTCGCGTGGGCTGATGGTTGTGTCTCACCGGACAGCAGTGTCCGGACTCGAAGGTGCCCCCGGCAACAGGACCCTGGGGCGCCCCCGGCGCCTCCCGCCTGCCAGAGCGACGGGGTGCAGGTCGCCCTGCCGCCGGTCGGTCCCGCTGCTGGTCAGAGGACAGCCCGGTGCCCTGGGTAGTCTGCTCCGCGACCATTCTCACCACATCCGCACCACGTGCGCACCACAGAAGGGCTCATCGGTGGACCAGGACCGCATGTCCGCAGGCGTCATCGCCATGCAACACCGGCTGCACTGGCGGGGGACGATCCGGACCCGGCGGGCCGTCGTCATCACGTCGTTGGCCATCGGCGGGCTCGTCGTGTCGCTCAACTTCGGCGGACTGCTGGGGAATCCCGGCAGCCACGAGTCGCTGACCTCCCGGGTGATCGCCGGCGTCAGCGCGGGCGTCTTCCTGGTGGGTGCACTGATCGCGGTGCGCGGGGCCACGGACGACCTGGTGAAACTGCTGTCCGGCCGGATCAGCGACGACCGGACCGCTGCGCTGCGGGTGATCTGCCTGCTGTCCGGCTATGCGCTGGTGATACTCGG
Source organism: Streptomyces sp. NPDC002536 (assembly GCF_053594995.1). Classification (NCBI taxonomy): domain Bacteria; kingdom Bacillati; phylum Actinomycetota; class Actinomycetes; order Kitasatosporales; family Streptomycetaceae; genus Streptomyces; species Streptomyces sp. NPDC002536. The sequence continues at coordinate 21,009 of NZ_JBSFWU010000004.1, read as the reverse complement.
CGCGCTGAGCCTGCTCCGGGTGCCCTGGGAGAAACTGCTGCTGGGCGGCGCGCTGACCGGGGTGATCCTGGGCATCGCGGCCCAGCCGGTGCTGGGGAACATCTTCGCCGGTCTGGTGCTGCTGGTCGCGCACCCGTTCACGATCGGCGAGCGGGTCAGCGTCCAGTCGGGTCCGCTCGGCGGCCGGATCGAGGGCGAAGTCACCGACATGACCCTGCTGTTCGTCGAGCTCCACACCGACGACGGCAAGATGCTCATCCCCAACAACGCCGTGCTCGGTGCCGCCATCGGGCCGCCGAGCCGCGAGGCGCTGGACGCCTGACGGCTGTGACGCCGGATGCAGGGCCTCCTCCACCCGGCGGGGGTCCGAACTCGGCCGATCGGCCGACCCAGGCGGCCGTGGCGCATGCCTAGCATGAGCCGCATGGGCAACAGGACTCGCATACTCCGCTTCCCGGAGCACGGACTTCCCGGCACACTGGTCAGCTGCACCGGGCACGGTGACCTCATGGAGCGGGAGCCCCGCGGCCTCCTGGAGGTCCCGTCCGAGGCGCAGTTGATCTACGCGGCGGACACGGGCGGGGACAGCCTCGCGGCCCTGGCCGAGCTGCCGCCCGACACGTTCACGGTCGTCGACCTGGGCGGTGCGGGCGACGCGACGATCCGGTCCGTGGCGGGCCATCGCAGCCTCAAGACGCTGGTCCTGTCCGGCGACTTCACCGACGAGGGCGTCGGGGCGCTCGGCGGAATGCCCGAGTTGACCTATCTCGTACTGGAATCATCGCATTTCACCGGGGCGGGGCTCACCGCCCTCGCCGGAACCGAGACCTTCGACTCCCTCCGGAGCCTCGTCCTCAGCGACGTCCCCGACCTGGAGCCGGAACGGCTGCACGCCCTGTCGGAAGCACGCCACCTGGCCAACCTCACCCTTGAGAACATCCGGGTCGACCATGCCCTGGCCGACGTGCTGCTCGCCCTCGCACCGTCGTTGGCCGAGGTGTGGCTCACCGAACGCCCCGGCCGTGAACTCGACCTCGCCGTGCTGGAGCGGCTGCTCGGCGCAGGACTCGAGGTGAACGGCGTCTCCGCCGCTCCCGAGCATGCGCCCCGCTTCGCCCGTACCGCCGCCGATGCCGCGGTCATGCCCGACCTCCCCGACGACGAGGCCGCCGCACCGCCCCGCGGCGGGGTACTCCACGAGATCACCGAGAAGGCCTGATCGGTGTGCAGATCGACATCGCCCGCGCCGAGTGGGCGCGGCAGCGCTTCGACGCCCTCGGCGTGCCTGCGGTCGTCCTGCTGCGGGACGGCCGGGAGGTCTCCCGCTTCAGCGGGGTCCGGCCCCGGCAGCGCATCACGGACTGGCTCGCCGCAGCGGGTGTCGGCGGTATGCGATAGGCAGACCCGAGGCGGGTATCACATAGGTGGCTTACCCCCCTCGCGTGCCGCGGAGCCGTCGATGATGCACACCACCCCCATGCCCGCAGACATCGGGCTCACCCAGATAGCAGGCCCCACCGGCAGGCTGATCCGCGTCGGCCAGTGGCTGAACGGCAACGGATTCGCCGACTACGAACACGCCTTCCTCGTCCTGCCCGGCGGGAAGTTGCTGGAGGCCGAACCGGGCGGGGCGCGCATCCGCCCGCTGGAGGAATACACGCACTCGCGCGTCCTGTACGTGTACCCGCCCGGCCTGACCGGGCAGCAACGTGTGGCCGTGTGCGCAGCAGCCGGCCGCTATGTCGGAGTGCCGTACAGCTTCCTCGACTACGGAGCCATCGCCGCACACCGGTTCCGGCTGCCGCTGCCCGGGCTGCGGCGCTACGTGGCCTCGACCCGGCACCAGATCTGCTCGCAACTGGTGGATCAGTGCTACCAGGATGCCGGGGTGCACCTGTTCGCCGACGGGCGCTGGCCCGGGTACGTGACCCCGATGGCGCTGTACGGGCTCCTCGCCCGGGGAGAGCAGGTGCTGGCGGCCTAGGCCGTGTCCGGCGGATCTGCGTCGCGCGGCACCGCAGCGCCCCGTCAGGGGCGCGGGGAACTGCGCGATCGGCCATGACGCGCCCGCAGTCGAGGTTCCCAGGGCTTCGCCCCGGACCCCTGGGATGGTGCGTCGGCTGCAGGCCGTCGATGGCCGATCGCGCAGTTCCCCGCGCCCCTGACGGGGCGCCTGGTCGCGCCCACGAGCGAAGATCCGCCGGACAGGCCCTAGGGATACGGTGCGCCCGCTCCCGTGGCAACGCACGCCACGCCGTGTGCGTAAATAGGAGGTAAAGCGGCGCCGAACCGGGAGAACACGCGTGGGAGCGAGGACAGGACCCGAGTCGTACCTGGACGGGTACGAGAAGATCCTGACCGATGCGGCCGGCACGGGCCGTCGGCCGGACCGGACGCAGATCGGGGCGCGGCGGGCGAGCGGCGAACAGGCGGCGGAGGCCGGGCTGTCCCTGCGCTCGTGCGTGGCCGCCCACCTGGCGGCCACCCGGCGGCACTGGCCCGCAGGGCGCACCTCCCCGTCCGACGCCGACCGTGTGCTCGGTGCGGCGGAGCAGGCGATCGACGCGTTCGCGGAGGGGTACGAGCGGGCTCAACGGCTCGCGGCGCGTCAAGAGGAGGCGGACCGGCGGGAGTTCGTCGACGACCTGCTGCACGGCCGCAGCAATCTCGGGCGTCTGGCGGCGCGGGCCGAGCGGTTCGGGCTGCTGCTCTCCCACGCCTACGCGGTGGCGGTCGCCGCAGGGCCCGAGGCGTACGACGACTTCCACCCGGTGACGCGGCAGGTCGCCGATTCCCTCGTCGGCCGGTTCGGCAGCCGGAACATCCTCATCACGACCAAGGACGGCCGGGTCATCTGCATCGCCCCGGGCGACCAGACCGATGTGCTGACGTACTTCGCCGAGCAGGCGTACGCGGCGATCGGCACGGGCGGCCGGACAGCCGTCGGCAGGCCCAAGAGCGGCGGCGGGGGTGTCGCGCACTCCTATGAGGAGGCTCTGTCGACGTTGGAGCTCGCTGCCCGGATGGGCTTCGACGAGCCCGTGTTGAAGGCGTCCGACCTGCTGGTCTTCCCGGTGCTGGCCCGCGACCGGCAGGCACTGGCGGACCTGGTCCACACGACGCTGGGGCCGTTGGGCCAGGCCCGTGGCGGGGCCGTGCCGTTGCTGGAGACGCTCACCGCCTATTTCGACGCGGGGTGCATATCGGCGGAGGCCGCCCGCACGTTGTCGCTCAGCGTCCGGGCGCTGACCTACCGGCTCCGCCGCATCCACGTCCTGACCGGCTGCGACCCGGCCGACCCGACCCACCGCTACACGCTGCAGACCGCCGTCATCGGGGCCCGGCTCCTGGACTGGCCTGCGCAGCCCTGACACGCGGCAGCGGCGGGGCCGTACCCCCGTGGCCGGCCTCGCCGTGTTCCCCCGTGTCCTGTCCGATGCGCGTTACTCGGTAATCGCGATCTTGCCGTTGCGCGGAGCCCGTGCCGCGTCCCCCTGGGCGGGCTTGCCCTTGTCCGCGGTCAGGCCCTTGAGGAGCCCGGCCAGGTCGACGCCCGTGGTGGAGCCGATGAGCTCCATGCCCTGGGCGACGTTGTCGGCGACCGTGCGCGGCAGCTTGCCGGCGCCGTCGGTGGAGATGACGGTCAACTTGTCGATGGCACCGAGCGGTTCGGCCGCCTTGCCGACCACCTGGGGCAGCACCTCGACGAGCATCTGCAGGACGGCCGCGTCACCGTAGCGCTCGAAGGCGTCGGCCTTCTTGTTCATCGCCTCCGCCTCGGCGGTGCCCTTGGCGGCGATGGCTGCAGCCTCCGCCTCGCCCTCCTGGCGGACGGCGTCCGCGATGGCCACACGCCGGGCACGCTCGGCCTCGCCCCGCTTGGCGCCCTCGACGGCCACGGCCTCGGCCGCGGCGATCGCCGCCAGACGCTCGGCCTCCGCCTGCTTGACCCGGGCGACCCGCTTGGCCTCCGCCTCCTGCTCGGCCTCGTACCGCCTGGCGTCGGCGGGCTTGCGCACCTCGGTATCCAGCTGACGGTCCGTCAGGGCGGCCTGGCGCTCGGCGACCTTCTCCTGCTCGACGAGGACCTGCTGCTGGCGGTCGGCCTCGGCCAGCGGCCCGGCGGCGTTGGCCTGCGCGGCCGCCGCGTCGGTCTCGGCCTTGATCTCCGCCTGCCGCAGATACAGGGTCCGCTGTGCGACCGCGATCTCCTCCTCGGCCTTCAGCCGGGCCTGTTCGGCCGCCTGGCGGGCGTTGGCCTCGGCGATGTCGGCCTCCTGCATGGCCCGGGCGGCCTCTGGCCGGCCGAGGTCCTCCAGGTAGCTGCCCTCCGTGGTGATGTCCTGGATCTGGAAGGCGTCGAGGACGAGCCCCTGCCCGGACAGGCTGGCCTCGGCCTCCTCCGCGACCTGCCCGGCGAACGCGGCACGGTCACGGATGATGTCCTCCACCGACATCCGGCCCACGATGGAGCGCAGGGCTCCCGAGAGCACCTCCTGGGTGAACCCGACGATGCCGTCCTGCTGTTGGAGGAAGCGCTGTGCGGCGGCGCGTATGGCGTCCTCCGTGCCCCCGACCTTCACGATCGCGACGCCCTCCAGGTGGGCCTTGATGCCACGCAGGGTCACCGCGCCGCGAACGGCGACGGGGATGTGCCGGCTGGACAGGTCGAGCACGAACCGCTGCTGGACGAACGGGACAACGAACACCCCGCCCCCGACCACGACCTTCTGGCCGCTGTTGTCGGTGAACACCTTCCCGGTCTGCGGGTCCGTGGCCTTCTTCCCGCGCCGCCCGGTGATGATGAACGCCTCGCTGGGGCCCGCCACCTTGTAGCGGGTGACGACGACCAGCGCGAGCAGGACGAGGAGCACCACCACTCCTACGACCGCGATGACGACTGGGCTCATGGAGAATCTCCTCTCCTGCCGCCGGGGGAGGGGCGGCAGGTCGTACTGGCAGGGAAAAGCAGTGAAAAATGCAATGAAGAAAGGGGACTTGCGCGCGTCAGCGCTCGACCGTGCGCACGCTCACCGACGTGGACGACGGGGCGGCGGCGACCCACACCTCCGCGCCCCGGCCCACCGGCCCGTCCGCCGTGGCGGCGTACTTCGCCGGCTGCCCGGCCAGGCGCAGCAGAACTTCTCCGTAGCCGTCGGCCGGGATGGCGGTCACCACCGTTCCGGCGGTCCCGATGAGATCGTCCCTGGTGAGTGCGGCCGGGCCGCTGTCGCGCAGGAGAGCCCGACTGAACCGGTACGTCAGCCAGCCGGCGCCCGACCCCGCGACGCTCCCCGCGGCGGCTGCCGCTCCCGCCCCGAGTCCGGTGGACCCGAGCACGATCGCCCCCGTGAAACCGAGCATCGAGACGAAGCCCGCGACCACCGGGAGCGACAGCCACCCGTCGAACAGTCCGCCCAGGGCGCCGTCGAAAACGCTCTCCAACACCCCGTCGAACACCAGCGAGAGGACCAGGAGCGCGATCCCCCCGATGCCGAGACCCAGAAACCAGCCCATGAGCATCCTTCCCGCCTCACTGACAACCTCGCTGGACGGGGGCATCGTGCCATCGGATGCAGGCTGCATTCATTTCCTGGTTCCGGCAATCTTTACGGCTCTTTAACGCCCTGTCCCCGTGGCCGGAGGGTCCCACCGAAGCGAACCCTCTTCTCCGAAAGGACGATCCATAGGGCCTTCGGGCCTCCTGGCCCGCGGCCAGCGGTCGTCGGGCCGGCGCAGCACATCGGCGGCACCTGTGTCCCGTCGGCGTGCTCTTCCCGCCTACCGCCCGCCGAGCTGCCCCAACGCCCGCGCCGACTCCCTCAGTTGCCCGTGCACGTCCCGGTGCGTACTCCCCGGCGGCAGCCACTCCCTGCGCAGCTTCGCCACGCACGTGTAGTTCGCGTCGCAGACGTTGGCCAGCGGTGACTCGGACGCCTGCGTCACCAACTGGTAGGCGTCCAGCCGCGACAGCCCGAAGTCCCGGTGCAGCCAGTCCACCAGGCCGAGCTGGGCGATCCGGAAGGCGTCCTCCAACGGGCGGGCGGAACCGGTGGAGATGATGTGCGTGTCGGACTCCAGGCGGGGCCACGGTGTCGCGATGTCCTTCAACAGCTCGACGATCACGACCGTGTTCATCGCGCACTCCACGGCCACACCGCACGCCTCGCCCTCGCCCTGCCGTGCGTGCCCGTCGCCCAGGCTCAGCAGTGCGCCCTCCACGTTCACCCCGAGGAAGCAGGTGACCCCGGCCCGCATCTCGGGCGTGTCCATGTTGCCGCCGTGCGCGTCGGGCACGAGCGCCGAGCGGACCTCCAGGTTCGCGGGCGCGACACCGACCGTGCCGTGCATCGGATCCATCGGCAGCTCGATCTCGGTATCGCTGTCCCGGGCACTGAACAGGCAGGTGCGGCGCGCCCGGTCGAGCTGCCACATCCAGACGACCTCGGGCAGCGGCTCGTGCAACGAAGCCGTCGCGTGCGTGGAGGTGAGTGCCCCGAACAGCGGCACGGTGGTGGAGGCGGCCCGGTCGCGGGCCGGTTCGACGGACACGAAGTGCACGGCCAGCGTGTCCCCGGGCTCCGCGCCCTCCACGTGGAACGGGCCGGTCTGCGGGTTGAGGAAGGGGAACTCGCACACCCGCGAGACCAGGTCCTGCTCGGACCGGACCCGCCCCGCGAAGCAGTCCTCCGTGTACAGGTCCAGCACGGTGCCGGGCGCGATCCGCGCCACCGGCGGCGCGCCGCCGAACGTCCAGGCGAAATCGCCCGGTTCGGGGCGTACGGTCAGGATCCTCGGATCAGTCATGGTCCTGCAGCTCCGCTTCGTCGTCGAGATGGACCCGCCCGATCGCCGCCAGCCGCTCCGGATGCCGCCGCCGCAGCACCAGCAGCACGACCACGCCGAGCAGCATCCACACCGCCACCACCGGACCGGCGTACGAGACGGGCGCCGCGAGCCGGGTGACGAACCAGAAGACCGGCAGTCCCGCGGCCGTCAGCAGGGCCGGCACGAACGCGACCACGCCCAGCGCCGGGACGAGCAGATGGCGCACGGGCCGCAACTCCGCGCGCCGGCGGCGCAGGAAGAAGCCCGCACAGGCGAGGTCGGCCACGATGTACACCCCCATGACCACGGTCACGACGACCGTCGCCAGGAGCGAGAAGGCCGTCGTCGGGCCGTAGGCGGCACCGAGCCCCAGCGCCACCGCCAGAGTGACCACGCCCTGCACGGCGACGGCGACCACGGGGGAGCGGTGCCGGGGATGCACGACGGCGAGGGCCCGCGGCCACACCCCGATGCGGCCGAACGCGAAGGCCGTGCGGGTCGCCGCGTTGACGCCTGCATTGGCATTGGCCACACAGGAGTTGACGACGGCCAGGAGCACCAGCACCCAGAAGAACCCGAACGAGGCCCGCGCCACCCCGCCCCACGACGCCGCCCCCGCCACCCCGAACGACGCGAACCTGTCGGGCCCGTAGAAGACGGTCATGGCGTAGGTGGCGGCCACATAGAACAGCCCGACGCCCAGCGCCGCCCCGACCACCGCCCGCTGCACCGTGCGCCGCGGCCGCCGGGCCTCCTCCGCCAGCGGCGCCGCGGCCTCGAACCCGGCGAAGCCCAGGACGCAGTACGCGGCGCCCGCGAGTACCCCGCCCGCGCCGCTGCCCCCGGGGGCGTGCCCGGTGGTGAACACGGAGAGGGAGTTGGCCGATCCGGCCCGCACGATCAGCAGGACGGTGAGGACCAGGAAGACCGCGATCTCCAGCACGCCGAGGACGGTGCCGAGCCGCGCCGAGGCCCGGATCCCGTAGAAGCCCGCGACGATCACGACCGCCGCCCCCGCCAGCGCCCACGGCCACCACAGGTCCTCCGGGTACCCGGCCCACTCGTCGTGCAGCGTCCCGGCCGTGGTGAAGCCGATCTGGAGCATCAACAGCGCCGGGATCAGCGCCTCCACGAAGACGTACGCCCACGCGACGAGGAAACCGGCCGCCGGGTGCAGGCCCTGCGAGCTGTAGGCCGCCACCGACCCGGCGGCCGGAAGGCGGCGTGCCAGCTCCCCGATGCACGAGGCGGCCAGCAGGCAGGCCAGGAGGGCGAGCAGCACGGACAGCGGCAGGCTGCCGCCCGCGAAGGGCGCACCGGTGGGGATCGAGGCCGCGATGGCGGCTCCGGGGGCCATCGCGGTGATGCTCTGGAACAGCACCTCGCGCATGCCCACCGCGTCGCGCCGCAGCCCGGCGCCCGTCCCCCGGTTCCCGGTCGTGGTCATCGGAGGCCAGGGTAGGGGCGGGACGGGTGCGGCGGAAGAGGGCCAACAGGCGTGCCCCGCCCGGCTGCTGCGCCGGGTGGAGAGGGAGGCGGTCTACCGCCCCGGGTGCAGGACGGATCTCCACCCCGTGCGGGACGCCCCGGAGCCGGGCGCCTCCCTATCTTTGCGGGTGCAGGAACCCCGACCGACGGAAGCGGGAGACCATGAAGACCGCGATCACAAAGACGACGATCACGAGGACGAGAAGGACCACCGCCCTCACCGGCCTGCTCGGCGCGGCCCTCGCCGTGACCACCGCGGTGGCCGTACCGGCCGCCGCTGCACCGGCCCAGCACCATCAACCGGCGCAGCGGACCGGGTACATCGGCTGCCTCTACTACGACGGGAACGACGTCGTCTCACGCGGCGACCACGGCAAGGCGGTTCAGGAGGTCCAGTGCCTGCTGGACTACTGGCACTACGACATCGGCCCGTGGGGCGCCGACGGCGACTTCGGCCCCGCCACCGAACGGGCGGTGCTCAAGTTCCAGCGCGACCACCACCTGCACGTCGACGGCATCGTCGGCCCCCGGACCTGGAAGGTCCTGCACGGCGAATGACGCACGGCGAACGACTCAGCGGCCGCCGAACTTCACGCTCTTGAAGACGAACTTGGCGGGGGCCTTCTGCCCGCGGCCCAGGCGGTGCTCCGCGCCCTTGCAGCCCTTGTCCGCGTAGACCACGGCCACGCCCTTGGTCCCGTTCTCCGCCTGGCGCGCCTCCTGTTCCATGGCGAAGCACTTGCCGTCCGGCGGGTTGGTGATGAAGTAGGGATGCCCTCCGGGTCCCCTCCAGTGGAAATCGCCGCCGGAGGCGCCTGCCGTGGCGGCAGGCAGCGAGACGGCGAGGAGGAGGCCTCCCAGGGTGGCGACCGCAGTGCGGAACAGGCGCATCACAGATCCTTGCTCTCGACGGCGAAGCAGGCGGGGGAACGGCCCCCGATGCGCTCAACGACGCTCGGCCTCGTTACGACACGCAGTTGTCCGGTCGCGGTTGGTGACGGCCGGTCAAGCAGGCCGGGGGAGCAGGGTGTTCCCTGCTCCCCCGGCACCCTTGCGGGTGAGTGTCCTACGGTGCGTCAGCCGCGGCGGCTCGCCCGGGCGAGGGCCGGGACGAAGCGGGCGGCGTCCACGGTGCCGACGCCGGTCGCCATGTCGTAGCCGTTGACGGCGGTGTAGCCCTCGACGCCCTGGTAGCTGTTGTTCGTACCGTCGTTGACGTCGACGATGCCGGTGTTCTTGCCGTGCGCGGACTGCTTGTTCAGCGTGTACAGCGCCTCGTTGATGTTGCCCACGCGGTGCCCGGCGGCCTGGTCGGCCAGGGCGACGATGCCGGAGAACAGCGGGCAGGCCTCGCTGGTGCCGCCGGTGATGTCCCAGCCGGTCGCGGTCGGGTCGTAGCTGGAGTAGATCCAGGCACCGCCGTCGACCGCGGCGGACATCGAGATGTCCGGGGTGCCGCGGCGGTCGCCGACGACGCCCTTGACGCCGTTCTGGAACGACGGGCGGCCGAAGACGTGCGACTGGCCGCCGCCGCCCGCGCCGTGGTCGTTGTAGACGCTGTCGGGCTTGACGCGGTTGCCCTTGTCGTCGAGGTGCAGCTGGGTGCCGCCGATGGAGGTCACCAGCGGGTCGGACGAGGGCCAGGAGTTGACGCGCTCCTTGTAGTAGCCCTTGCCGTCGGCCGTGTTGTCGGTGGCACCGCCGTCACCGGAGGAGGCGAGCACGGTCACGTGCTTCTTCGCGGCGTCCTTGAAGGCGTACCGCAGGTTCTTGATGCTGGAGAAGTCGCCCTTGTCGAAGCCGGGGAAGGTGTTCTCCGTCGCGCCGAAGCTCTGGCTGATCACGTCGCCGACGCCGCGGTCGATCATGGCCTTCTCGGCGTCCATCATCTCCGGCAGACCGGTGGTGCCCTCGGTCTCGGCGACCGCCGTCTCGACCAGGACGATCTTCGCGTCGGGCGCCACGGCGTGCGCCATCTCGACGTCGAGGGTGGTCTCGCCGGCCCAGCCGGTCATGTCCGGGTTCTTGGGGTCGAACGCGGGGACGTTGCCCCACTTGACGACGTCGACCTTGGTGCTGGGTATGCCGAACTGCTTGCTGTAGACGTCCAGGTCGTGCTGGATCGTCGGCGAGCCGAAGGAGTCGACGATGACGATCGTGCGGCCCTTGCCGGTGATGCCGGCCTTGTACAGCGGCTCCAGGTTGTACGCCTTGCGGTACTGGATCGGGTCGTAGCAGTTCAGCTTGAACTGGGCCTGGCACTGCTCGATGGAGAGCGGGCTGCCCACGGCGCGCACCAGGGCGTGACCGGCACTGGCCGGAACCGCCTTGGTGTGCGGGATCGTCGCGGCGTGCGCGGCAGCGGTGGCCCCGGTCAGCGGGGCGGCCGTCAGTGCAACGGCGGTGAGGGCGGCGGTGGCTGCCGTTGCGGCCGCGACGCGCGACCGGAGACGAGCTACGTGCATGAATTCTCCCTGAGAGGACCGGAGCCGCACGGAGCGGCTGTCGCGATCTCACGGGATGGTCATGCGCAGATCAAGAGTATTTGACGCTTGATATCGAATGTTTTGCCTAAACGCGAAGTTGACGGCCGTTTGCGGAGTCATGCCCTCCGTTACGGCCCGTCCCGTCGGCTCCGCGCGCCGCGTGCGGGCCACCAATTGGCCCGGCCCGCCAGGCACATGACGGCGGGCACCAGCAGGGCCCGTACCAGGGTGCAGTCCAGGACGACGGCGACGGCCAGGCCGAAGCCGATGAGCTGCAGCATGGCCAGGTCGCAGGCGGCGAGGGAGGCCATGACGACGGCGAACACCAGCGCCGCCGACGTGAACAGCCGCGCGGTGCGCTGCAGTCCGGTGGCCACCGCGAGACGGGTCTCCGTGCCGTTGCGGTGCTCCTCCAGGATGCGGGAGAGCAGGAAGACCTCGTAGTCCATCGACAGGCCGAAGGCCGTGCAGAACATCACCGCGGGGATGATGACGTCGGTGGTGTCGGGTGCGTTGAGCGGCCCGATCAGCCATTCCAGCCGGCCCTGTTGGAAGACCGCGACGATGATCCCGAACGTGGCCGCCAGGCTGAGGGCGTTGAGCAGCACGGCCTTGACGGGCACCAGCAGGCTGCGGGTGTAGGCGAACAGCAGCACCAGCGTGGCGGCCACGGTGAGCAGGATCGCGGCGGGCAGCCGGTTGCTCAGTGCGTCCTCGGTGTCGGTCATCCGGGCCCCGGAGCCGCCCACCAGCGCGGGGGCGGGGGCGGGTTCGCGGCGCAGCCGTTCGGTCAGCAGCCGGCCCTCCGGGGACAGTACCGACGGCACCGACGGGGTGATGCTCAGCCAGGTCCCGGCAGGCCCGGCGAAGCCGGCCCCCCGGACGTCCGCGTCGGCCGTGAGCCGGCCGTTGCGGTACGTGCCGGTCGCTGTCTGCACCTGCCGCACGCCCGGCAGCTGCGACAGTCGCGCGGCATAGCCGTGCACGGCCGCCGCGGCGGACGCCGCGCCCGGGTCCGCCTCGGGCGCGTCGGAGGTCAGGGCCTCGGCCGGGGGCGCGATGCGCAGGCCCGGCAGCACCACCGTGGCCGTGTCCTCGGCCTCCGCGGCGAAGTCGGTGCGCAGCCGCCGCGAGGCCTGGGCCACCGGCGAGGAGGGCGGCAGGATGCGGTCGTCGTACATGCCGAACCGCACCCCGGCCCCCGGCGCGGCCAGCACCCCGAGCACCAGCAGGGTGCCCACGGCGACGGCCGCCGGGCGCCGCGTCACCCACATCGCCAGCCGGTACCAGCGGCCCTGCGCCACCGGCCGCCGGGCGCCGCGCCGCCAACGGGCGAACAGGTCGAAGCGGTTGACGCGTGCGCCCAGCAGCACCAGCATCGCGGGCAGCACCAGCAGGGCGCCGGCCGCCGAGCACACCGCCACGGCCGCTCCGCCGACGGCCAGCGAACGGGTCAGCGGCAGCGGGAAGACCATCAGCGCACCCAGCGCCGCCGCCACGGTCGTCGCGGAGAACGCCACCGCCCGCCCCGCGGTGCCCAGGGCGCGCTCGGCGGCCTGCACGGGCTGCGCTCCCGCGGCGAGCTCCTCGCGGTACCGGCTGACCATCAGCAGGCAGTAGTCGACGGCGAGTCCGAAGCCGAGCGCGGTGGCGATGTTCAGCACGAACACCGACACCGTCATCACCTCGCTGAGCAGCCGCAGCACGGCGGTCGTGGTGACGACCGCGAAGCCGCCCACGAGCACGGGCAGCAGCGCGGCGACCAGACTGCCGAAGATCCACAGCAGGATCAGCAGCACCAGCGGCGCCACGACCATCTCGGCGACCAGCGCGCCCTCGGTGCTCAGCCGCTCCATCTCGGCGAACAGTGCGGCCTCGCCGGCGGCCGAGACCTGCAACGGCCCCGCGCGCCCGGTCTCCCGGGCCGTCACGGCCTTGCTGGCCGCCAGTACGGCCCGTTCGTCGCCGTGGAACCGCACGGCGACCACGGCGCTGTGCCCGTCCCGGCTCCGCAGCTCGGGCACCTGCTGCGGCCAGTAGCCCCGCACCCAGGCCGTGTGCGGGTCGGACGCCAGACGCCCGGTCAGCGCCCGGCCCGCGTCCGCCGCCGCGGGCGCGTCGACCTGCCCGTCCGAGGTGACGACCAGTACCAGGTGCGGCTCGCCGCCGCCGAAGTGCGACGCGAGGAAGGCGTCGGCCCGGGTCGACTGCGCCATGGCCGGGGTCCACCCGCCCGGTGCCAGCCGCTCGCCCACGCCGTGCCCGCCCACGGCGGCCGCCAGGGCCACCAGCGTGAGCAGGAGGAGCGTCCCCAGGGCCCGTCGCGGAGAGCCGTGGGCGACCCCTGCGAGAAGGGAATGGCGAGGCTTTCGGGGGAGCATCACATGGGCGTCCTTCGCAGGGGTCGGAGGCGCCTCCCACCATTAATCATTCAATGTCAAAATAGGTGCATTGCGGTGATGTGGGCGTGTCGCCCGGCCCGGGCGCGCCGGCCGGACCGCCGCTGCGCGGGCAGCCGCGGTCGGCATATGACATCTGTCAGCGTGCACCGGTGACACGGCCAACTGCCCCGGAGTCGACCTTCCTTGCGACGCTGGTGAACACAACGGTTCACCCACGGAGAGGACTTGGCCGTGTCCAAGCGCATCATCGCCCTGGCCGTCGCCACCGCCGCCCTGGCCGGAATCGCCTCGGCGCCCGGTGCGGCGGCGGGAGCACCGGAAGGCGCGGAGATCACGGTCGGCGGCCGGGTCACCAACACCGTCACCGCCACCGCGATCGGCGTCAACACGCCCTTCTGGAACCCGTACTTGAAGGATGCCAGGACACCCGGCCTCATCCGCAAGGCGGGCATCAGGACGCTCTCCTTCAACGCCGGAGGGCCCACCGACCTCTACCACTTCGAGCACGGCGGCTGGCTCAGCCCCGACCCCAACGGCAAGGACAACGGCGGATACCAGGACCTGAACCCGGAGTTCAGCTTCGACCGGTTCGCCGCCACGGCACGCGCCGCCGACGCCCGCATGCTCGTGCACGTCAACTACGGGACCGGACCGACCGACACCAAGGACGCCCCCAGTACCCCGGAACACCCCAAGCCCGGCGACCCCCGCGAGGCGGCCGCCTGGGTGCGCTACGCCAACAAGACCCGCCACTACGGGGTCCGCGACTGGGTGATCGGCGAGGAGACCTACCTCAACGGCTGGTTCACCCTCCCCGGCCGCAACTTCCCGCACCAGCCCGACGCCCACACCGACAAGTCCCCGGCCGCCTACGCCCGCAACGTCATCGCCTACTCCGAGGCGATGAAGGCGGTCGACCCCGGCATCCGGATCGGCATCGGGCTGTTCCCCTACGACCCGGCGAAGCTGAACGAACCCGGCTTCAACAAGGCCATGAAGGAATGGGACGACACCGTCCTCAACACCCCCGGCCTGGCCCGCGCCGTCGACTTCGCCGACATCCACTGGTACCACGCCGCCTTCAGCCACAAGCAGAGCGACGCCGACGTGCTGGCCGACACCGCGGCCACCGGCCCGGTCCTGCGCGCCCTGCGCGCCGACATGGACCGGGCCTCGGGGCCGGGACACCGCATCGCGGTCACCGTCGGCGAGACCAACTCCGCGACACTCAACGCCACTCAACAGCAGGACAACGCCGTGGGAGCCCTCTACCTGCTGGACAACAACCTGTCACTCCTGGAGAACGGCGCCTCCGACATCGATTGGTGGGCCCTGTACAACGGCCCCTTGAACACGGGCACCGCCAACTGGGGCGATCTCGGCCTGCTGTCGTCCGGAGTGTGCTTCTCCGACGACAAGAAGGGCAAGCAGTGCCAGCCCCCGGTGGGCACTCCCTTCGCGCCGTACTACACGATGCAGATGCTGACCACCGCACTCAAGGGCGGCGGCAGCACCCTCGCCACCGCCGTATCCGGCAGCAGCGACACCCTCACCGCCCACGCGGTCCGCCGGGCCGACGGCACACTCGCGGTCGTGGTGGTCAACAAGGACCCCCGGCAGACGCAGAAGATCTACCTGAACCTGCCCCGCGGCTACCGCGCGGACCGCACGCTGACGTGGCAGCAGGGCGACAAGGACCCGGCCACGCAGCGCGGCCGGGTGCCCACCGCCCTCGCCCCCTACTCCGCCGCGGTCGTGCTGCTCGCGCCGCGCGGCTGAGGCACCCCGAACCACTGCGTGAGCGCGGTGTCGAGCCCGTGGAGGTCCTCACCGTCCGTGGCCCACGCGACGAAGCCGTCGGGCCGCACCAGCAGCGCCGCCAGTCCGGGATGCGAGGTGCACCGGGCCGCGACCGTCCGCACCCGGCCCCCGAACGCCTCGGCCCGGTCGGCGAGACCGGGCCCGGCGGCGCCGAGGTCGAGCAACAGCGCCTGGCCGTCGTGGAGATGATCGGCCAGGCGCGTGCCGTCGGCCAGGAGAAGGTCCGGCGCACTGCGTCCCGTCAGCGGATGGTCGCCCGGCAGGTCGTACGCCTGCCAGACGCCCAGGATCTTCTTGACGAAGTACGTGGTGCCCGTGACGGTGTCCATCAGATCGCGCACGACGCTGCGCATCGCCTGCGCGTGCGGCGTCAGCCGCATGACGGCGATCTGCGCCCTGGTCCACTCCAGCACCCAGGCGCCGATGGGGTGCCGCTCGGCCGTGTAGGTGTCGAGCAGCCCCTCGGCGGCCGTGCCGTGCACCGTGGCGGCCAGCTTCCAGCCGAGGTTCATCGCGTCGCCGATGCCCAGGTTCAGCCCCTGGCCGCCGAACGGCGAGTGCACGTGCGCCGCGTCACCGGCCAGCAGGATGCGCCCCTTGCGATACGAGCTCGCCTGGCGGGCGTTGTCGGTGAAGCGGGTGGCGGTGTGCACCTTGGTGATCCGGACGTCCGCTCCGGAGACCTTGCGCAGGCTGGTCTCCAGCTCCTCGGCGGTCACCGGTGCGTTCCGGTCGGCCGGCGGGCCGTCGAACTCGACGGTGAGGATCCGGCCGGGGAAGGGACCGTGGACGTAGACGCCGGTGCCGGTGCCCTGCCAGCCGCTGCCCAGGGCCTCCGCGCCCTCCAGCTCCACCACGGCCTGATGGCCGGTGATCTCCGGGTCCGTACCGGGGAAGTCGAAGCCCGCGAGCCGCCGGACCGTGCTGCGGCCGCCGTCGCAGCCGACCAGCCAGCCCGCGCGGATCGTCCCCCCGCTCGTGCGGACGCTCACTCCCTCGTCGTCCGCATCGAATCCTTCGAGCTCCACGCCCCGCCGCAGCTCCACGCCCAGGGCGGCGGCGCGCTCGAGGAGCACGCCCTCCAGATCGGCCTGGGGCACCAGGCCGACATCGCCCGCCGGGCCGAGGTGGGCGAAGTCGGGGTCGGACGTGTCCAGCATGTTGCCGTACAGCGGTATGCCCGCGAAGTGGCCCACGAACTTCGGCGCGCTCTTCGCCGCCTGCCCGTCGGGGGCGTGCGCGCGCAGGAACTCCGAGACCTCCGCGAGGCGGAGCTCCTGCACCGCGGCCATCGCGGGCAGCAGGCCCCGCCGGTCGAACGCCACCGCGCTGGGCGCGTTGATGGCCCCCGCCTTGATCGTCCTGTCGGGCTCCGGCAGCCGCTCGACGACGACCACGGCCGTCCCCGCCAACGCGAGCTCGCAGGCGAGCATGAGGCCCGTGGGGCCGGCGCCCGCCACCACGACGTCGTAGTCCGTGGTCCTGACTTCCTGGGTCATGTCTTCCATGGCGCTCACTGTAGTCACTAAAAAGATGTGGCCGCTATATAATTTTTGGCGTGGAGGATCACGAGGGCTACGAGGACCGCAACGAGAACCCGGGGGCCCGGCAATCGGCCCCGCAGCGCCCGACGCTGCGCGAACAGAAGAAGCAGCAGACGCGGCAGCGCATCTCCGCGGCGGCCACGGAGATGTTCTGCGCGCGCGGCTTCGACCACGTCACCGTCGCCGAGGTCGCGGAGGCCGCACAGGTCTCGGCCATGACGGTCTTCAACTACTTCCCGCGCAAGGAGGACCTCTTCCTCGACCGCATCCCGGAAGCCGTCGAGCTCGTCGGCCGCACGGTCCGGGAACGGGATCCGGAGCACTCCCCGACGGAGGCGGTGCGCCGCGCGCTGATCGAACTCCACGACCAGCAGCACCCGTTGGCCGGTGTGGCCAACCGGTTCGTGAACTTCTGGCAGGTCGTCATCGACTCGCCCGCCCTGCAGGCCCGTGCCCGCGAAGGCGTCGAGGAGGTGGAGAACGCGCTGGCCGAGGCCATCGCGGAGGGGACCGGCGCCGACCCCGACGACGAAGGCCCGCGGCTGGCCGCGGCGCTGACCGTCGCCGCCTACCGCACCGCCTATCTGACCGCGGTCCGCCGCCTGCTGGCCGGCGAGCGCGCGGAGGACTTCGCCGACGAGCAACGGGCGCTGATCCACCGGGTCTTCGACGCCGTGGAACGCGCCCTCCGGCAGTGAGCCGGCGACGGGGGCGGGCCCGGCCCGCCCCCGCGCTTCATCTCGTGCTCACGTGCCTCACTTGCACAGCGGCACCGGCGACAGGTTCTGCACGTAACGCGCAGCGACGTAGCCGGGCTTGCCGTTGCCGAGGAGGTACCACAGGTCGTTCCCGTTCACGTTCGACCCGTGCTTCTTGCAGGACAGCTCGACGACCGTCCCCGGCTTGAGAGCGCCGAGGTACTTGGACGACTGCGTCGGGCGCTCGCGTACGGACAGCGGCAGCTTGGACACCACCTTGCCCTTCGGCGGGACCGGCTTCGCCACGGCGGCCGTCGCGGCCGAGGGCGTCTGGGCACCGGCCGGAACGGCGGCCAGGAGCGTGCCCGAAGCGACCAGCAGTGCGGATGCGCCGACAGCCGCCGCACGACGTACTGACATATACATCAACTTTCCCCCTGTTCCTTCCCCAATGGGCTCAACGGGCTCAATGGGAGATGCATGGTGTATGACCCATGGGGGAGCGAAACGGTTGCATGGGGGCGCACGGTCCGTATGCACATCCCCCCTTCGGGGGTTTCCTCCCGCAATGAGGGCGTACGGCGCGGAGATTGCTGCCAGCCTCTGCGGACGACGGACGGTCATCGGGACCGTTACCGGGACTGCAGAGGGCGGAGCGGATGAAGCGTACGGTGACGAAAGCGCGTTGGGTGTGGCGCACGGTGGTGAGCGCGGTGGGCGCCACGGCGGTGTTCCTGGCCTCCGGCCCTGCAGCCTTCGCGGGTTCGGCGTGCGGAGGGCCGGTCTGCCTCACCGTCGACAACAGCGGCCGGTACGTCGCCCGGGCCACGGCCACGCCCGCGAAGGGCGGTGACTTCTTCGGCTACTTCGAGCTGCACGGTCCCCCCGGCCTGCAGGGCAAGAGCGCATCGCGGCACTGGCGCGCCGGCCAGAAGTACGGCATGGCCCTGGGCCGCGTCGTCCCCGACCGCACGAAGATCTGCGTCGACAGCTGGAAGACGGCCGAATACAGCAAGGACGTCAAGCCCGAGCACTACGGGCACGTCTGCGTGGAGGTCCGCGGCCAGTAGTGCTCCGGCGACCGGCACACTGGAGAGGGGAGCCCGGTGCGGGGCCGGGCGACGGCTCCTTGGAAGGAGCGCACAGTGACCGAACGCAAACCGCCGGGTGCCAGATTCGAGTCGTGGGTCGAGCAGCAGATCCGCGTGGCGGAGGAGCGGGGCGACTTCGCGAAACTGCCGGGCTTCGGCAAGCCCCTGCCCGGCGACGCGCACAGGCCCTACGACGAGGACTGGTGGGTCAAGGAGAAGATGCGCCGCGAGCAGATCTCCTTCCTCCCGCCGGCGCTCGCCCTGCGCAAGGAGGCCGAGGACGCCCTGGCCGCCGCGGTGGGCGCCGGGACGGAGGCGCAGGTCCGGCGGATCGTCGCGGAGATCAACGAGAAGATCGCCGCGGCTCTCAGGATGCCGCCTCCCGGACCGCCGCTGCAGCTCGCCCCGTTCGACGTGGAGGAGGTCCTGACGTCGTGGCGCGAGCGGCGCGGCGGTCAGGAGATGGCGTGATGTGGTGAGGACAGGTTCCGGGCCGGGCGGGCAGTGTTGGGGCGGTCAGACACCCCCCGACACACGTGAGGACGGACGACATGAGGCTCACTGCCCTGCTGACCGTGCCACTGGCCGTGGGAGCGCTGCTGGGAGTTGCGGCATCTCCCGCCCCGGCGGCCGCGCACGCCCCGGCCCCGGTCAGGGCGGCGGGCGTCAGTGATGTGACGCTCACCAATGCCGACAACGGCAGCACGCTGACCGTGCAGAACGATACGAACCTACGGGTCCGGCTCACCGGATTCCGCTCGCCGTCCGCCACCTGGGCATGGAGCCTGCCGACGGCGGACAACCCTGGAGTCGCCGACCGGACAACGGCGTTGACGTCCGAGGACGGCAGCGCGATGGCGGACTTCCTGATAGAAGGGCCCGGCGCCACGGGCATCGAGGCCTACGAGCGCTGCATTCCGCAGCCCGGCCGGGTGTGTCCCCACCTGGTCATCCTCTGGAAGGTGAGAGTCAGGGTGGACGACCGCCCGGCCCGCTGAGCCCTGGCCGGCTCTGCGGAAACCTGCCGGATCCGGCAGGTCCGCTTATGGTGACCCCATGACGGACGGGAGCGGCGAGGGCGGAGACCGTACCGGCGCCGCCGGGCAGCGCAAGCGCCCCGGCGAGCGCTGGACGGCGTTCCGCCGCTCGCCGTTCCTGCCGGCCACGGTGCTCGTCCTCCTCGTGGCCGCGGCCGCCGGGCTGTTCGCCGGCTCGTACACCTATGCCATGGCCAACCCCACGCCGCACCGCGTCCCGGTGGCCGTCACCGGGGTGGCCGAATCCAGGATCAAGCGTGCCGCGTTCGTCCAGGGGATGGAAAAGGCCCTGGGCGCCGAACTGCAGCTGCACCACTACGCCACCTACTCGGCCGCCCGGAACGCGGTGGACGAACAGCAGGTCTTCGCGATCCTCCGGGAGCGCCCCGGCAGCAACCCCGCACTGGACGTCTCCGGGGCATCAGGAGCCACCGTGGCGCAGTTGCTGGCCACGGCTGCGCCCGAGGTCGGCACATCCATCGGCGTGCCGGTGACCGTGCGGGACGTCAACCCGCTCCAGCCGGGCGACCCGCGAGGCCTCGCCCTCTTCTACATCACGCTCGCCGCGGTGGTCGTCGGCATGATCGGTTCCATCCAGCTGAGCGTCCACGCCCGCGACCTCACCCCGGCCGAACGCATCGCCTTCACCCTCGCCTATGCGCTCCTGGGCGGCTTCGCCATCACGGCCGTCGTGGACTGGGGACTGAGTGCACTGCGGCTGCCGTTCGTCGAGTCCTGGCTGATCCTCGCGTTCACGATGTTCACGGCGGGCATGTTCTTCACCATGTGCAACACCCTCATCGGCCGGTGGGCGATGATCCCGGTGTGGGGCGTGCTGGTCATGCTGGGCAACCCGTCCTCCGGCGGCGCGGTCTCCTGGCCGCTGCTCCCGTCGCTCCTGGGCTCGATCGGCCGCTGGCTCCCGCCGGGCGCCTCGGTCAACGCCCAGCACACGGCGGTGTACTTCCGGAGCCACCAGCACGCCCTGCCCTTCGTGGTGCTGGCCGTGTGGGCGACGGTGTCCTGCGCGGTCTTCTGGATCTGGCGCCACCGGCACCCGGGCGGCCGGGAACGGGAGGTCGGCGCGGTGGCACCGGGGTGACCCGCGCCTCCCTGCTCACCGCACGATGCGCACGTGCTCCGCGTGAAGGGTGCCGTCCGTGTCCATGGCGGGCACGTACGTGACCCGGATGCCCTCGGTGACGAAAGTGAGGTCTTCAATGGCCTCGCTGGTCACCCGCACCTCGGAGCCGTCGTCGCCGTCGATGTACCCGTATCCCCTGGCCTGGTTGAACCAGCGCACCACACCACTGACCCTGTCGCTCATTCCCCCGCCTCCAACAATCGGGCGCCTTCTGTCAACTACCGTGTATCACATGGGCGTTCCGGCAGTACAGACGTACGGCGCAGGCGGGCTCGGCGCCAGGGTGTGTCCGACGGATCTTCGTCGTGCGGCACCGCAGCGCCCCGTCAGGGGCGCGGGGAACTGCGCGGCCAGCCGCGACGCTCCCGCAGTAGAGGTTCTCGGGGCTTCGCCCCGGACCCCTGGGGTGGTGCGTCGGCTGCGGGCCGTCGGTGGCTGGTCGCGCCCACGCGGCGGAGCCGCATATGTCA